>JAEUAF010000401.1 GCA_019695485.1 Sorangium sp. | reverse complement strand
GTCTGGGCGACAAGCTCGTCGGGCGCTCGCACGAGTGTGATTACCCGAGCTGGGTTCAGCGCTTACCCGAAGTGAGCCATCCGACCTTCGACATCACCGGCTCGAGCCGCGAGATCGACGCCCACGTGCGCCAGCGCTTGCACGCTGGCGAGCCGCTCTACCAAGTCGACGAAGCGCTACTTCTCGAACTGGCACCCGACATACTCATCACGCAAACCCATTGCGAAGTCTGCGCCGTGAGCCCGGCCGACCTCGCGCACAAAGTGTCGGCAACGCTCGCGCGCGAACAAGTCGTGGCCCTCAGCTCCGGCACAATCGCCGCCATTTTGGAGGGATTTTTGCAAGTTGCGACCGTCTTGGGTCGGCCCGAGATCGGCGCGCGCTTGGTCCAATCGCTCCGCACCCGCCTCGCCAACGTGGCCACCAAAACCCAGGCCTTGCCACGCCCGAGCGTGGTCTGCTTGGAGTGGATCGAGCCCGCCTTCGCGATGGGCAACTGGGGCCCGGAGCTCGTCGAGCTCGCAGGCGGCACGAGCCTGCTCGGAACGCAAGGCGCGCACTCGAGCACCACACCGTGGGCGGCCGTCCAAGCGGCAGATCCCGACGTGCTCGTGGTCGCACCGTGTGGCTTCGGCCTGCAACGCAGCCTGCGTGAAATGCACCTGCTCGCCGAACAACCCGGCTTCCGCGAGCTCCGCGCCGTGCGAAGCGGCCGCGTCTTCGTGGCAGACGGCAATCTCTACTTCAATCGCTCCGGCCCGAGCATGTTCGACACGCCCGAACTCCTCGCCCAAATCCTACATCCCCACGAATTCCCGCCGAATCACCTAGCGAACGCTTGGCAGCGCTGGCCCAGCCGATAGGACCAAGGGTCGCCACCAGGCAGCCCGAATGCGCCAGTGCAGCCCGACATTGGGCAGCCGAAGCCGCCTGAGCAACCGTGTCTCAGCGCGGCGAGCCGAGCTACGCCGCCTCAGCCCGCTCCGTGCAACACCAGCACGAGCGCCGAATACGCGTCGACCTGAAGTTGCGACACCGCGCTCGGATCGAGATCCACGGGACCCACGACTTGACCATCCGCCGCCGCTCCCGAAGGACGATAGTCGTAGCGCTCCACGCGAGCGGGAAGCCAGCCATCCTCGAAGGTGAGGTTCACGCTGGCGACGCTTCCGGACGCGAGATTGACGAGCATGAGCGAGGTGCTGCCGTCGCTGCGAGCGGCGGCGTGCGCTTGCAGCGCGTAGGGCACCGATGACGTGCTCGTCACGAAGGTGTCTCCACTCTGCACCAGGTGACTCGCCAGCTGTATTCCCTTGTAAGCTGGACCCAGGCGCTGATTGCGCTCCGAAAGAAAGCTCCCGTTGTGAAGCTCGAGCCAATCGACATTGACGATCCCGTGCTCGAGCAAGTTCGCATAGCCGTTGGCGGCAAATAGGCCCGTGACCTGCGCATGCGCGCTGTCGATGCCCACGCTGGAGTTCGGGCCCATTTCTGTGACGGCGATCTCCGGAGCGCTGACTCGCGCGGGACAGCAGGTCGCCATCGTCGTCTCGATTTCCTGCACGATGCTCGGGACCTGCTTGCGTGGCGCGTCCAAGATGTCGCGCAGGGTGCCCGTCGGATACCAATGCACGATCACGAAGTCGGCATCATTGCCGGCTTCCGCTAGCACCTTCAGGTTCCAATCGGGGCCCCAGCTGTAGTCCATGGGCGGTGTGTTCAGCACCGCGCCCACTCGAATCGAGGGGTCGACCGCCTTCATTTGCTTGGCGTAGCCGACGACGCCACGCCCATACGTGCTCGGAGACAGCGCGGCGAGACCACGCCGCGGAGCATCGTAGGACGCATGCATGTCGAGCTCATATTCGCTCGCATAGTACCCGTTCCCGAACAGCTCGTTGCCGATCTCCCAATAGGCGATGGCGAGCGGCGCCGCGTGCGCGATGCGCAAGCGATTGTAGCCATCGTCGACGGCAAGCGGCGCGCTCGCGCGCACGCCCGCCCAATAACCGACCGTTTGCCAATCGAAGCCCGTGCCGTCGACGCCAAGCACTTGCGCGGAGCTCGGGTCGCCGTTCGCGTAGGCCACCCAGGCCGCCGCTTCGAGCGGCTCACCCGGCCCATCGCCACTTTGGTTCGAGCCGTAGTTCACCGTGATCATCGCCTGCGCGCCGAAGCTCTCGAGCACTTGCACGAAGCTGCCGAAGTCCGAACCCTCCGCCAGGTAACCCGGACTCCCGCCGTGAAACGCCGTCAGCGTATGCGTCGCCCAGTGGTAGTTGTCGGAATAGCCGCCCCCAGGCCAACGAAGCAGCGAGACACCCGCCGCGCGCACCAGCGCCGGCGCAGCTGGGTCGTGCAGCGCGTTGTCGTACACTGAAGCGTGCATGCCAAACGCGGTCGGAGCGACGGAACGCCCAAGCTCGTGCTGGTTCACGTGGACGTCGGCACTAAACTCAGGGCCAAGCGCCGTAATCGATGGCTCCGGCGGCGTCGACGAACCCGGCACGTGCCGCGCACTCGTGGGCCCACAGCCGCTCACGCCCTCCGCAAGCAACAGCAGCAGCGTAATCCCAGCACCTCCCGCCTTGAGAACCCGGGAAGAGCTAAGCAAATTGTCCTGAAAAGCACGACGAGGGGGCATTCGAACCACTACTGACGGGTGACAGGGCTTTCGGAGCTCGTCTTCTTACGCCCAGCCCTCAAGAACCGCCAAAACCCGCAGGCGGGGACTCGCGGGCAAGCAACCGCTCGGGGTAACCTCCGCGGACAGGGGAGTGACTCTTTCGATGAAACGAGCAAGCTGGATGGTGGTCGCGCTGGCGTCACAGGGATGTGGCAGCGGGGCCTATTGGGAGGTCAATCAGAAGGCCCTCGCGTATCAGTTGCCGGAACCCGGACCCGTAACGCTCTATGTCGTCGTGAGCGACCAGGTGAACAATGACGATTCGGGCGGCGGCGTGCTCACGGCCGTGGAGGCTGTCGAGTCCGCGCTGCGCGCCGCCGGGCGTCGAGTCCGCATCGTGCCAGCACGCAGCGACGAGCCCGCGCCGCTGCCACGCGTGGAACTCGAATTTCAAGACTTCAGCGGCGGAGACCGCGTGATGCGCGGTGTCCTCGGATCGCCGTTGATCGTCGTCGGGCAAGTGGTCGTCGTGAATCCCGTGGCGCTGGCCGCAGATCACCACGGGACCGGCCGGATCGTGATCGACTGCTACGTGCTGCCAGGGCCTGACGCCACCCCAACCTTTGCGGGTCGAGTGAGAGGCTTCGTCACTTCTGGAGCGGACAACGACTCCGCGGAAGCCGCCGGCGAGCTCATCGCAAAAGCCATCTTGCGCCGGGGCGGTTCCTAGCACGCCTTGGAAGCGCGTCGGACGCGAGCTAGAAGAGCTTCATGGCAGCCCACTGGCGCTTGGCCGGAGCGTACCTGCTGAGCGCGTTGCTCCTATCGAGCGTCGACTTCACACACGAATGGTATTCACCGCTCAGCACGCCAGAAGGCCCCGCCGACTGGTACTCGGAAGTCGGCTTGAGGAACGGGGCGTTCGTTCTCGGCAATCACGAACCACCGGGAGGCCGTGCGCATATCAGCGCTCATCTGCCCGAAGCCTTTCTACTCCCTGTGTATGCGGGGGCCGGGCCCGAAGGCGGAGGCATCTTCGTCGCTGCCTGGCTCGCGTGCGCCGTCGGCTGGTTCGTTCAAATGCGGCGTAGCTCGCGGCGCGTAAGTCATCATGCATGACTGATAAGCCTGCACAGGAGCAAAAACGGGGGCCGCATCCGTTCGGTGAGCGATTCAGCTGGGTCCAGTTTTGGTGCGGGTTCGTCATCTCGGGATTCGCGGCTTTCTTGCACGTCGACCCCGTGTTCGATGGTCTTTGGATTCATCTTCTCAAGACCCTGACCTTCGCGGCAGTGTGCGGCACTCTGGCCGGGCGGTTTGGTGACGCAGCCTGGCGCTGGATCTTGCGGGTGGCTCGCTGGGTTTAGGCGTTCCGAGCTCCGAGCTCGCGTGAGTTGCTAACCAAAGCGCTGGACGAGCAGCGTGGTAAGCCGCGCCGTCACGTCGTCGCTGAGCGGCTCACCATGCGAAAAATAGACGCCGCTCGGCCGCTCTTTTGCGAGCAAGTCGAGCACGGCGTCACGATAGCGGCCCCGATCTGCGACGCAGAGCTGCGTGAAGGTCGCCCCGATGCAAAGCCCCGGGGCAATCTTCAACGCTCGCAAAACGAAGCCTTCGACGCCGGTCACCGGGCGCGGCTCGTGGAAGAAGCCATCGCAAACGAGCCACATGCGACCGCTGTCAGAGGCGAGTGAGAGCCAGGTTTCGCCGTTCTTGGTGTGCGGCAGCACCAGAAATCGCGCGGCGGGCGGCAGCTCGACTTCCTCGGCGGATCGCAGACCCAAGTGCCCCTTGCTTGCTAGCCGTCGCAGCGCCTGCGAGCTCGCCACCGCCAACGCGTCTGGGAAGCGAGCGCGATAGCGGGCGAGGCCGAGGTGGTGAAAGTGATTCGGCGCGACGAGCCAGCGCACGCGACCGAGCCGCTCGATCTGCTCGTACGTGGCGTCGTCGATGTGCGTGGGGCTGTAGATCAAAAGCTCGCCCCCGCCGAGCTCGACCACGTGCATCACGTTGCGCCAACCGCTCGCCCGGCGCCGCTCGAAGCGCGTCACGCCAATCACGCGAAACGCCTACTGCACACGCGCGAGCGCCCCCGCTTGCGCCAAGCAGCGCGGAACGTCGGCCTGGTGATAGGGCCACTCGCTCGGCTCGATCTCCCGCAAGAAATGCGCATAAACGCCGGCTGCCCGCAGTGCGTCGATGAACCGCACGATGGAAAGGGCCTGCGCGGGATCGGCCTGCGGCGCATGGCGCTTCCAGTTCGCGCACCACTCGCTGATGAATGGCGCGGCCTCTTCCTGAGCCAAGCCGTCCACCATTCGGAACAGATCGAGCGCTGGGTTGCCGATGAAGGCGTCTCCCCAATCGAGCAGGGCCACGCCCTGCGGTCCCCCGCGCGCGTTGCCCGGATGGCTGTCGCCGTGAACGAGCACGTCCGGCAAGCCGCAGCCATTCAGTTGCTCAATGCTCTCGTCGAGACGCCGGAGCAGCACAGCGACCCCCGGCTTTGTGACTGCCAGCGAGCCAAGCCTGTCGCGAATGGTCGCGGCGAGCTTCCCTCCACGCAGGTCGGGAACGCCACGCAGAATCAGCTCCTCGACTGCGTCGGTCGATGCCACTTGGATGGCGTGAAGTTGCTCGCTTATCGCGCGGCGCAGCGGCAGGGGGGCGGAATAAAGGTCCTCCCCAGGAAGATGAGCCATCAAGCTGCGCCCCTCGTCGTCCGCTGCGAGCAAGCTTGGGGCGCTGCCGGGAACGGCGCTGTTCAACCAGCGCAGGACGGCTGATTCATGCCGGAAAAACCCTGGTACTTCTTTCAGCCACAGCTGCTCGCGAATGTCACCCACGGGCTCGAGCCGCCAGAGCGACGAGAGATTCCAAGTGCGTTGCTGGACCGCGCGCAATGTTGCCCGGTCGAGCCCCAATGTCGAACCCACCCACGCGAGGCTTGCGGCGGGACCGCCGATCTCGGCCCAAGGCATGCGCAAGGGCTGGCTCGACGTGGCGCGCTCGGCGTCCTCGGCGCTGACAGGTCCCGTGAATCCCCGGCACAGAGCGGGGTCTGACGGGGTCTCGGCGAGACACGTGAGGTGTCCCCCCGGGGGCTCCGAGCGCTCAGAGCGCAGCAAGCGTAGAACGACGACCTCGATGCCAAAGCGTTCGGCAGCAGCCGCGCAAACGTCAGCCGCCTCGGGCCAGTAGGGGCATTCGAACTCGAGCGGCGGCAGCCTCCCGATGAGATGCCCATCGGGAGTCACCAAAATCAGGCTCACGCTGCGACCCACAACCAAGATCCCCGCGCGCTCTGGCGCTAGACGACGGCGTCGTTCAATTCGGCGATGGCGGCCAGAGCCTCGGCTTCGTTCAGCTCGCCCGAGAAGACCTTTTCGCCGATGACCAAGTCCCAATTGTCGGGCCCGACGGTCCGGCTCAGTTGGCGCATGACCTGCTCGACGTCGTCCTCGGGGCCCTTGATGTACATGGGGCGCTGCCGCGCCTGCCACGGCGTTGTCGCTAGCTCGGCAGGGCGCGGGCCAAATAGGGTCGCAGGGAAATCGCTGGGCGCAGGGAAGCCGAGCTTCGCCGCGTAATCGATGGCGTGGAACACCACTGACTGCGCGATGAGCGGCGAGCATTCGAGCATCCCGTCGTGCGGCTCACCCACCTCCTCCACGAAGTCCGTAAGCTCGTCGCTCGTGAACGGAGGCGTCACGAAGGCGCTCTTCACGCCAAGGCAGGTACGATCGACGAGCGCGATCGCCGACACGAAGTCGCCCGTGGGTAGGCGGTGCGTCACGAGCACGCTCACGAGCGCTGGGACATCTTCCGCGTCCTCCCAGCCATTGCTGATGTAGCAAGGCCCGAACGGGGACTTGGCGGCGAGCGCGATCACCTGCTCTTCCGGACTCGGACGATTGGCAGCGAGGGCGCGTTTACGCTTGCGAACGACCTCGCGTTTCTTCTTTTGCTTCTCGAGCTTGCGTTGACGCCGATCCACGAATCACCTCTCTTGAAGTTGTGCGAATCGGGCGTTAGCGCGCCTCGGCAGCGCTCGCAACCGGGGCGCGCGGCAGCCGAGATCAATGCCGAAGCAGGGCCTGCCCGAGCGTGCCGACGGCACTCATTACCAGGGCCCCGAGCAGCGCCACCTTGAAATTTCTGATCTGAAGACTGTCGGAAAGAGAATCGGCAACCTTCAACAAAATCGCGCTCACCACCCAGCGCGTGATGAAGGCGAACAAGAAGCCGAGGCCCAATGTGCCAACGCCGAGCAGCACGAAGATCAGCCAGCCGAGCGCCCACTGCAACACCCCGAATAGGGCCGCGACGCGCACGGTGGCCCAGCCCGGCCGGACGTCGAAGCCCGGCACGATGGCCGCAGCGACCCAAACCGACGCACTCAGGACCAACAAAGAAACCAGAATGCCCACGACGGCTTCGTAGCACACAGCCACGGGCACGGCAGCCAGCGGGGCGCCAAACGGACCCGCGAACCCGCGAACCCGCGATTACGAACGACGTGCCGTCTTTAGCGCGAGCTCGTGCCTCTAGCGCGAGCGGGCGATGAGGGCGATCAGCGCAGGCGCGCCCAAGGCGGCAGTGAGCACGCCCACCGGAAGCTCTCGCCCCGGCACGATGGATCGCGCCATCGCATCGCAAACGGTCAGAAAGCACGCGCCAACGAGCGCAGAAAGCGGCAACAACGAGCGCACGTTCGCGCCTGTCGCCAGCCGCACCACGTGCGGCACGATCAGCCCGACGAATGCAATCGGTCCGCACCAGGCAACGATGGCGGCCACCGAGAGCGACGCAGCCACCAACACCAACACCCGCAAACGACGTACGTTGACGCCTTGCGCATGCGCCACCTCCTCGCCCAGAGCAAAACAAGCCAATGCGCGCGCTTGCGAGAGCAAGAGGGCGCTGGTCCCAGCTACCACCGGCAACAGCACCCACACGCCGCGATAGCCAACCTGCGGCAATTGCCCGAGCGACCAGCGACTGGCGGCAAAGAGCGCGCGACTGTCGGCCATGTATTCGACGCCGCTCGCAATAGCGCTGGTGGCAAGGCTTATCGCGATACCGGCGAGCAACACGTCGCTCATTTTGGCGCGCCCGCTGCGACCAACAGCGACCACGGCAAAGCTCGAGAGCAGCGCGCCCGCGAACGCCGCGCAAGTCGTAAACGGCAACCCAAAAACATCGGCGTCGAGGTTGAACGCCAGGGCCGAGAGCGCGCCAAGCGTGGCACCGGCGAGCGTGCCGATCGTGCTCGGGGTCGCCAGCGGATTGTTGAAAACGATCTGGAAGCAGGCGCCAGATAGCGCCAACGCCGATCCCGCCAGAACGCCCACCAACAGGCGCGGAATCCGCAGTTCGCGCAGCACGAAGTCGGCATGCGGCCCGCTGAGCGGTGGCCCCACGAACACCGACGCCGCGATTAGGCCGAGCGACAGTACGATCAACAGCAAGGACTTCGGATTCATGCCGCAGAAACGCCGGTCGGAATGATTTGAGGCACGAGCAAGCGACGACCGGCGTGGTCGACACTCGCGAACTCGACTCCGAAAAGCTCACCGAGCTTCGCTGGCAGGTCGCCCGCATCCAGCGTGCTTTCGAACTTCTTCTCGCCTCGAGCAAGCCCGACCACGCGCATGCGGCTCACATCGCCGACCGCGGAAAGCAGGTTCACATCGTGTGTGACCAGCAGGATTCCAAGCCCCGTCGCCCACAGCTCACGAAACAAGCGATAAGCATCGAGCTGCTGCGCGGGATCGAGGTGGTTCGCAGGCTCGTCGAGCAAGGCGAGGCGCGCCTCCTGCGCGAGCAGCGCCGCGACGCGCACGCGCTGGCGTTCGCCGCCGGAGAGCTCGGTGATGCGCGCGTGCACGAGCGCGCTGATGCCCACCCGGGACAGCGCGCTTTCGGCCGCGAATAGCGACTCTTTGCGAGACTCCCGAAAGCGGTAGCGCGCGGCACGCACCACTTCCAGCACCGACAATGGCTCGCGCGTCTCCGCCTGCTGAGGCAGCCACGACACGCGCGCCGCGCGTTCGCGCGCGGAGAGCGTGGCGAGTTCGGCGCCATCCAGGCGCACGCTTCCGGCAGCCAGCGGCAAGAGGCCCAAGGCCGCGCGTAAGAGGCTAGTCTTTCCGGCGCCGTTCGGGCCCACCAAGGCGACCAGATCGCCACGCTCCAAACGCAGCGAAACCTCGCGCAAGAGCGGGCGACCCCGCACCTCGACGCTGACTCGCGACAACTCGAGCTCGCTCACGGCAGGGCTCCGATTTGTCGGAGCGTCCCATGCAGTCGCTCGACGAGCGGCAGCACGCGCGGACCATTGGCGAACGCTTCGTCGGTTTCGACGCGCGCGACACGCCCTGCGCTCACCGCTCTCAACGTGTGAAACGCCTCGAAGCCAGTCTGCGCTCGCTTCGGGCTCGGCTTGCTCAGTACCAAAATCGCATCCGGATCGATCTCCAGCAGGCGCTCGTGACTCAGGCGCGGAGGGCCGGCGATCGCCTCGGCCACGGCATTTCGGGCGCCCGCCGCGCGCAGCACCGCGCCGTGCAAGGAGTTGTCACGGATGAACCAGATCTCGGAGGCGTCGTTGCTCTCGCCGCCGAGCACGAGCAGCACACGCGGGCCGTTCGGGGGCGCGGCCACGTCGAGTCGTGCCAGCAAGCGCGCGGCGAGCGCATCAGCAGCCGGGGCCTTTCCGGTGAGGCGCCCGAGTTCACGGATGCTGGCCGCGATTTCGGCGAGCGTGAGCCACGGCAACAAGCGCGTCTGGCCGAGCGCTTCGAGCTCATGGCGACGCGCGGCGGCGTTGGCTTCGCTGACGATCAGGCTCGGCGCCAGGCGCGCGATGGCTTCGTAGTTGGGCGTAATACTGGTGCCGACGTGAGGCAGCTTCTTCACTTGAGCCGGCGTGTCGCAATAGTCGCTAACCGCTACCAGCGCGGGGCCTGCGCCGATTTCGAACAGCGTCTCGGTCATGTCGGGCGCGAGCGATACCAAACGTAACCCGCTCGGAGCGTTCGAATCCGCGGGGTGCCGGCAGGCGCTGCCGAACGCACCACAGGCAGCGACCCCGAGCGCGAGTTCGAGAAAACTCCGGCGCGTCACGAGGCTTCGCGCGGGCGGGCCTTCTTCGCCGGATCGCGTCCGACGGAGAGACCCTGGCTGTGTCGCTCGTGCAAAATGCGCAAGCCATCGAGCGTCAGGTTGACGTCGATCGACTGCACGCGGTGCGCGTGTTTGCTGATGAGCGTGCTAAGGCCCCCGGTCGCGATGACCTCGCTCGGATAGCCGAGCTCGGCCTCGAGGCGCTCGATCATGCCGTCGACCAGCGCGGCGTGACCGATGATCAGGCCTGATTGCAGCGCGTGCGTGGTGTTTCGACCGAGCACGCGCGGCGGCGCAGCGAGCTCGATGCGCGACAACTTGGCAGCGTGCTCGAGCAACCCATCGAGGCTCACGCGCACGCCTGGCACAATCACCCCGCCGAGGTACTCGCCTTTCTTGGAAATGCAGTCGAAGGTGGTTGCGGTGCCGAAGTCGACCACGATCACCGGACCGTGCACGCGCTCGTAAGCGGCCACGGCGTTCACCACGCGGTCGGCGCCCACCTCGCGCGGATTCTCGTACAGCACCGGAATCCCCGTCTTGAATCCCGGACCTACGACCACGGGTTCACGCGCGAAGGCGCTGCGAATGGCGTCAGCCATCACGTCGGTCAGCGGCGGCACCACGCTAGCAATGATCGCGGCCTCGACGACGCTCGACTCCAGGTGGCGCAGCACCAGCAACTGGCGCAGAAGGACTCCGTACTCGTCTTCCGTTCGATTGAGCACCGTCGCCACGCGGAAGGTGTGCGTGAGCGTTGGCCCTTCGTAGAGCCCAAATACGACGTTGGTATTGCCGATATCGACCGCGAGCAGCATGACGGGGTCTCTATACCAGGGACGCCGCCGCCCGTCGCTTAGTGCGTGCCCCTGAATTTGTTCAGGACCCGTAAACGTGCCCGTGCCCATGCCCGAACGAGGCAACGGGAGCGGCGGACTGGATCACGAGCGGTTGGATATGTGCCACCTGGCGCCAGACTTTCTGGTTATTGGCCAGCGAGATCTCAACCACGAGCGGCAGGCGCCATCCGATGGAAAGCAATTTCCGCATTCCGGGCACGGGCACGGGCACGGGCACGGGCACGGGCACTTGGGCACGCGGGGTACCTGAAGTCAGGAGCAGACCCTAATCGGATTTGAGCTGTGCGCTGAGGATGCGATCGCCGATTTCGAGCTTCTCCCAGCCAGGGCCACATTCACCCAAGTAAGTGGCGCCACCGTCCAGGTGCGGGAATCGCCCCAGCGTGACGAAGATTTGACTGGAGCCGGTGTCGCTGCCGCTCTCCGCGAAGCCGAGCGCACGCACACCGAACTCGGTCGGGCCGAGCTCGGAGGGGAGCGCCGGTCGCGCAGCGCCTCCGTAGCCGTCGCCACCCGGATCACCGAACTGAACCACGAAGCCCGGCACTACGCGATGCACTTCAATGCCCGAGTAGAATCCAGCGAGCACAAGGTCGTGGATGCGTGTCACAGCGACCGGAGCGGCGCCCGGATCGAGGGTCACTTCGAGATTTCCGAGGTCCGTCTGAAACACCACCTTGAACGGCTTCGTGACCAAGTGGTCGAGTTCGGGTGGTAAATGCCGAGACCCCTCCGCGCTGGGGCAGCGACGGGCGGGTTGCCCGAGCGCGCGCAACGCGCGTTCGGCGCGCTCGCGCAGTGAACCGCTCTCGCTTTGACAGGCGGCCTCGAGCTCCTTCATCAAGCCCAACACGCCGAGCGCGCCCGCCGCATCGATCAGAGGACCGATCACGCCAGGCGCTTCGCGCGCATCGCGACTTCGATATGCACGGCTGAGGGCGTCGATGAGCGCCGGATCGACGCTTCCGTCGTTTGCCGCGGAAGACCCGTGTGCCGTGCCAGCGCGACCGGCCCGCTCTGGGTGCTCTGCAAGGATCTCAGCGGCGACCGCGACCGGGCCCGGATTCTTCGAAGCAAGCGCACGCCCGAGCACCGTCGCGCTCGCCTCGAACTCGCGGTGCCCGCTGAGCAAGCGCAACGCGGCTTCTTGAACGGCGGGGTCGGCGTCACCCGTCAACTCCAGGAATTTGGCGGCGCGAATGCCAACCAATTTGTCGCGGCCGAGCACGAACACGCGGCTGAGCTTACCGACACGCCCGTTCGGGTCGGGATCGCACGTAGCGAGCGCCGGAAACGCGACCGCGCTTCCCGCGAGCAGTCGGGCCGCCCCGCAGCGCAGCAGCACCG
>JAEUAF010000399.1 GCA_019695485.1 Sorangium sp. | reverse complement strand
GCAAGCTCGTCGAGCAAGCTTTCTGCGTGTGGCGCGGCGCTGGCGATGGCCAAGGTGGCATCGAACGCGGCTCGGTGGGCGCGAGTGGAGTAGTCGTAGCTCGCAGGCCGAGCCCCGAACAGCGCATGGCTCAGAGCGTTGGCGAGCGGCACTAGCCGCCTGTGCGCTGCGGCGTGGCGCAGCGCTTGGTAGCGCATCTCGGGACGGCACGCGAACAGCGCCCCGTTCGTGTAGACGAGCTGCCGTTCAAGCAGCGCGTTGGTCAAGACGCGCAGCGACTTGGTGCTGTGCTGCAGGGACGCGGTTTCTCGAATCCCGGCGGCGGACGCCAATGTCGCCAAGTGGGTGATGTTGAGAGGCTCGGCGAGGGCCACGATGGTCAGCAAGTCCCGCTCTTCGGGGCGCAAGGCTCGAAGCGCCTCGTGGAATTGCAAAACCTTGTCGGCGGTCACGCAGAACCGCCATAGTGAATCCGCGCCCGCGCGACCAGGGCGTTTGGCGTGCGTTCTCTATTTTTCTACGAACACGGTCGGAATGCCGTCGAGCACGAGGTGAGCCGAACCTGCGCTCGCAGGCACGTCGCGGCTCGTCCCCGTCGCCGAAGCGTCCCAGCGAAGTTCACTGAACCCGTTCGAGCTCGGGATGTCGATTTCGAGCGCGCCGTTCTCGCTGCCGCTCGCGGGCACCGCCCAGAGCACCAGGCTGCGCTTTCCACTCTCGCTCAGAAATTGGGCGCCACGAGCGCCGCTCGGTAAAGCGAGCGCCGCCGTTCCCGCCGCGTCGTAAGCGCTGCCCGCAAGCGCCGTGGTGAGGGTTTTGTACGCCTTGCCGGTGTCGGTGAGCAGCGCCTTCTGCGGGCTATCGAGCGTCCCGACGGGCTGGTAGAGCCCCATGAAGGCGTAAGGATCCGTGCTTGCGCCGGGCGCCTTGGCATCGGAGAGCACGAACCAGTGAACCCCGCCGAGTCCTACGGTCTGCGCGAGCGTCATCACCTTCATCAGGTAGTTGCGCGCATAGTCGGTGCCACTCGGCACGCTGTCGAGAGTGACATGCGGGGCGCCGGTTTCTGTGCACTCCCAGTCGACGTGGATCCCCGCCGCGTCGACGAGCTTTGCGAACGCCTGTCGTTGCGACAAGAAGCCGTCGACGCCGGCCTCTGAGTTTCCCGCCGTATAGATTGGGTAGTGGTGGAAGCTCAGCACATCGATGTAGGCCTTCCCCGTGGCGGGGTGGTCGGCGTCGATCGCTCCGGTCTTGGGCTCGTCCGTGTACCGCAACACCGCGTCGAGGAAGTTCGGGTAGCCGAGGCCTCCGGTCGCAATTTTCGCGGACGGATCGGCGAGGCGCGCGGCTTCGTGAGAGACGCGCAGCATGCGCACGTAGTCGAAAACGCTGCCGTGAAAGCGCGGCAAGTCGGCGCTGGTCGGTGCTGCCGTGGCCCAGCGCTCCGTGACCTGCCAGTCGGAGACCCAGTCCGGCTCGTTCCAGATTTCCCAGACCTTGATGCGGTCTCCGTAGATGCTGACCGTCTGGTAGACGTAGCTTGCCCAGTAGTTGTTTGGGTTGATCTGGCCGTCCGACGTCGTGATGGGTTCATAGAGATTTTGCGGAATGTAGAGGCTGACGTCGCTGTCCGGCACCGAGCTTGGCGCGGTCGAATGCGCCCGCGTTGGCGCGGTCAAGAAACCGACCAGCTCGCCCATGCCGAGGCTGCGGTATGCCTCGACGTCTGCGCGTTCGATCATGTAGCCCCACTGTGCGAGGTGCTGCTCCGGTAAGCTCACGCGCTCGCTCGTCGCGCCCGCTCGCACGGCGAGGCCGGCGAGGTCCTGGTCGTTGAAAGCCGGGTTCGGGTAGCCGGCATTGATGCCGTAGCGGAAGGCGCCGCTTCCGGGGTTCGAGCTGCTCGTCCCCGCCTGAGCCGAGCCTGCCTGCCCCCCTGCGCTGGCCGTGCCGCCGCCGCTCGCGCTAGCGCCTCCAGAAGCATTCAGGGAGCCGCCCGACGCGCCGCTCGCGACCGCGCCTCCCGACGCATTCGCGGAGCCCCCCAGGTTTGCGCTGCCGGCCGTAGCGCCACTCTTTTCGCTCCCCCCGCCGCAACCAACCGCCAATGAGAACACGATCGACCCGAAGGATCCGCACGCCCAGGAGCACCGCATGACCCACAACCTTATCCTCGTCGCCGCGTCGGTGCTGTGGTTTTCGAGATCGCTCAGCTTTGTCCTGGTATTCCGGCCGGCCCGCGCCCTCGAGTTTGTCCGCGGCTCGGCGACGCCGCGGGGGTGGCTCGGCGCCAAGTCCAAGAAATGAAGCAGGCGCACAGCGATGCGCTTCATGAGGCTGACCATTCCGAAGGGTTAGGAAATTGCGAACCGGGCACGACGCCGGACGAAAAGCTCGTCGAAGAGATGGTGAAGTAGCGGTCGTGCGCGCTCAAATCTGACGCGCATTCTGCCCGCGTTTTGGTCTTTGCTTCGGCTGCCGGCGGTGTTCGAGTACCGGCGTGGTACTTGCGGACGCACATCGCGCGGTTCACGCGGTTTTCAAGATCGAATCTGCGCGCTTGATCGCGGGATTGGCTCGCTTGGTGCGCGATGTCGGATTGGCGGAGGAGCTCGCCCAGGACGCGTTGCTGGTCGCGCTCGAGCGCTGGCCTGAGTCGGGGGTGCCGGATAACCCAGGCGCGTGGTTGATGGCAACGGCGAAGCGTCGCGCCATCGACGTACTGCGGCGCCACAAGCTACTCGAGCGTAAGCACGAGCAGCTCGCATACGAGCTCGATGGGGCGCACACGGCGCCGGATTTGGACAGCGCGCTCGACGACGACTACGGCGACGACCTCTTGCGCCTGATGTTCACGGCCTGTCACCCGGTGCTGTCCACCGAGGCGCGCGTAGCGCTCACCTTGCGCCTGGTGGCAGGACTTGCCACCGAGGAGATTGCGCGCGCTTTCCTGGTACCGGAACCGACCATCGCGCAGCGGATCGTGCGCGCCAAGCGGACTTTGAGCGAACAGCGAGTGCCGTTCGAGGTGCCGGCGGCGAGCGAGCGCGAGGCGCGCTTGGCTTCGGTGCTCGAGGTCATCTACTTGGTGTTCAACGAAGGTTACGCCGCGACCGCTGGCGATGACTGGATGCGACCGGCGCTCTGCGACGACGCGCTGCGTTTGGGCCGGATTCTGGCCGAGCTCGCCAAGACGGAGCCCGAGGTGCATGGCCTGGTCGCGCTCATGGAGATTCAGGCCTCGCGCGCTGCCGCGCGCGTCAGCGCTTCCGGCGTTCCGATCCTGCTGCTCGAGCAAAATCGCGCACGCTGGGATCAGCTGCTGATTCGTCGTGGGCTAGCTGCGCTCGAACGTGCCGAGGCGCTTGGCGGCGCGGGCGGACCCTACGCGCTGCAAGCCGCGATTGCCGCCTGTCACGCCCGAGCGCGAACCGCGGACGAGACCGATTGGCAGCGGATTGCGCGGCTTTACTACGCACTTTCGGAGCGAACTCCGTCGCCCGTCGTGGAGCTCAATCGCGCAGTCGCGCTTTCGATGGCTTTTGGCCCGGCCGCTGCGCTTCCGATTGTCGATGCCCTCGTCGGCGAGCCCGCGCTGCGGGGCTACCATCTGCTTCCGAGCGTGCGCGGCGATTTGCTGTGGAAGCTTGGTCGCGTCGTGGAAGCGCGGGCCGAGTTCGAGCGTGCCGCGGCCCTGACTCGCAACGCTCGAGAGCGCGAGTTGTTGCTGGCGCGCGCGGCGGCGTGTGCGGCCGGAACGGCGGGGTCCGATGGATGAGCTGCCGAGCTACAGCCGGTCGCTCCGCTGCGGCGGCACGTGAGCTTCGGGCAACGTTTCCGTCGCGCTGCTAAGCGCGCCGCTTGACGCGGCTATAGCCGCCGATGTCGCGGCGGCTCACGAACTGCCACAAGGTCTTGAACCACGACGTGTGGTGCATCAACCCGGCATAGTATTCGGGAGCCATGCGGCGCAGCCGCTCGAGCCGCGAGCCGGGAATGTAGGGAAAGTCGTGGTGCTCATTGTGGTAGCCCACGTTGAAGGTCAGTTTATTGAGCGGGCCGTAGTACGAGTAGGTCTCTTGGCCCGGGCGAAACACGTAATGTTCGGAAATGTAGTGACCAGCGACCGGGTGTAGGCCCATCACGATCAGCGAGCTCAGCGGCAAGTAGATGAGCGCCTTCAGGCCCCACAGCTCGAAAATGCAGACGTCGAAGGCGAGCTGGACCAGAAAGTTTGCGATCTCCCAGCGATCCGGGCGCTTCGGGTGAACGAACAGCGGGCGCAGGGCATACGCCAACCCTTGGCCAAACAGCCATATGCCCTTGGCGACGGGATGCTGCAGCAGCCGACCTTCGAGCTCGGTGGGTAGATCGGTATCGAGCCCATCTTTGCCCTGCTCGGTATGGTGCAACAGGTGATAGTAGCGAAATGTTGCCGCTACCGGCAGCCCGATCGGCAAGTTGACGAATAGCGCGAATAGCCGATTCGCGAGCGGCGATTTGAAAAGCAGGTTGTGCGAAAGCTCGTGGATCGACAAGAGCAGGGCTTGATTGACCACGCCTCCGAACAGGTAAGAAACCAGCGCCAGCCAGCCGAAACTCACGTCGCGCAAGAGAAAGGCGGCGCCGAGCTGGCTCGCAACCAGCACCGCGCACACGTACTTCGTGCGCGGGCAAGGGCCGTACAGCTCCTTGATTTGCGGGTACTTTTGCAGCATCTCGCGTCGACGTAGCGCGTGCGGCTCCGGCCCCTCCGACCAAGTGAAGCCACGCGCGCGCGGCTCGTCGCCGACGCTCGACGCTCGCGGTTCCAGAGGGGCCTCGAACATGCGTGCGAGGGTAGCAAGGCTCGTGGCTCGGCGCTCTCATTTCGGGGGCGCCGCTTCGAGGCCGCTACTCGGCGGCCCGCGGCGGGTAGCTCGGATGAGCCGCGGCGTCGTTCAAGAGCGCGCTCTCAGGCAAGACCAGAACGAAGGCAAACGGGCGATAGCCTTCGCGTTCGTCACCCGTGAAGCGCACGGCGACGTCTCCGCCGCGCGAGCGTAGGAGCGAGCGCACGATGTCGAGACCGACGCCTCTGCCAGCCACGAGCCCGACTTCCCGAGCAGTCGAAACACCGGACTCGAAGATGTGATCGGCGAGCCTGCGGTCGTCGACGTCGTCACGCCCGAAGGTTTGTCGCAGCGAGCCGAGCGCCAGTCCGCGGCCGTCATCGGAAATTTGGATCTCGATGGATCCGTCGGCCTCTGAGAGCGCGACCTGGATATGTCCTTCGGGAGTCTTGCCGACGGCGGCGCGCGCTTCTCGCGGCTCGATGCCGTGGTAGAGCGCATTCCTGAAACATTGCACCAGAATGTCGCGGATGGGCTGAACCCAATCCCCCGCTAGCAGTTGTCCCTGATCGCTCGCGTGCACCAGGGGGACGGACCTGTCGAGCTCCACCGCGAGACTTGGCACGATGCGCGACGTCTCTTTGACGAGATCGACGAATGGGACACCGTCCAGTCGATCGAGCGAGGCTCGAATTCGATGCAGCACACCGGTCGGCCCGCCGTGGTCTTCACGGGCCACGAGCTCGGCGATCTCACGCAGCGAGCGTTCGATGCGACCGTCGCGCGTTTGCGCGAGTGGGGCCAGCTTTCGCGCGCAAATGTCCTCGTACTGAGCGACTAGCGCGCCGACGCGCGTGAGCTCGGTCCGAAGGAGCTCGCGGTCGACCTCTGCCACGTTCGCGCGGCGGAGCTCCGCGTAGGCCTCCTCGGCGCTGTGCAGGGCGTCGACCAGGTGCGTGTAGCAGAGCAAGCGCGCGTTGCCCTTCAGGGTGTGGAGATTGCGGAACGCCGTGACCAGCGTGGCAGCCGTCAGCGGCAGCTCCGGGGCCAGGGCGGCGCGGTTTTGTGCCAGCATGCCGTGTGCTGCCCCGCAAAACTCCTTGAACGCATCGAGCCCGCTCTCCAACACCTGGGCTACGATGTCGGCTTCGCGTGCTTTTTCGTTCGCGGCTTGTTTGAGTCGTCGCACCAGCGTTACGTCACGCACGACCACCAGCAGCCGCTCCACGCGGTCGAGATCGTCGCAGATCAGGTTCCAATCGACTTCGAAGTAGCGGAGTTCGCCGTCGGGGCCCGGGCGCGAGAACTCGCTGATCAAGTGCGAGGCGTTGGTCACCGCGAGCCACGACTCGACGCCGAAGCTGAAGCGGAGCGCGCCGTCCGCGGCCTGCAGCGTGTCGGGTCGTAGATTCGCGCAAGAGAACAGCAAATTCATGCAGTTTTGCCCGACGATTTCTGACGTGCCCAGGATCTGCTCCAAGTGGCGCGAATAGCCCGGCAATACGCGTAGCTCTTCATCGATGGTAAAGACGCCCTGGTCCATGTTGTCGAGCATCGACGCGATCTGGCGGTTCTTCTGGGCGAGCTCCTGGGTGCGCTCCCTGACCCGGCGCTCGAGGCTCGCGTAAAGCTGCGCATTGTAGATGGAGATCGCGGCCTGGCTGGCGATGACCTGCAAAATGCCGATGCGCTCGCGGGTGAAGGCGTGGCTGGTCTGGTTGTTCTCGAGGTAGAGCACACCCAAAATCTCGCCCTGTCGTAGGATCGGCACGCACAGCAACGAGCGTACGCGCTGCTCCTTGATGTAGGGATCGGTTTGAAAATTCCCGTTGGCGCAGGCGTCGTCGAGCGAAAGCGCCTCCCGCGTTCGTAACACGTAGCGCACTGCGCTCGTGCAAACACCGCCGGCAGCGTCGAGCGCCTCGGCGTGCGCGACCGGCGCCGAGGTCGCGTCGACGCTGGCGCGCGCTTCGACGTAGAAGTTCTCGTCGATCTGGCTCTGCAGGACGAGGCAGCCTTGCTGCGCCCCTGCGTTCTCGATCAGGGTGGCCATCAGCGCGGAGAACAGCTTTTGTGTCTCCACCTCTTTGGAGATGCTCTGGGTGGCCTTGAGGATAGAGCCTGCGTCGAGGGCGCCAGCGATGGCCGTCGTGGTTTGGGTGGAGCTGCTAGCGGTCACGCTGCCCTCGCGCGCAGCGCCGACGCGCACCCACGAGGGATGCTCGAGCTCCATGCGACGCAGTTTGGCCGTAGCGCCCCACGCCGCGTAGAGTCGATATGCCGCCTCGTAGGCTACCCGCGCGTGGCGCTCATCGCCGAGCTCGAGCCACAGGTTTGCTTCGCGCTCGTTCACGAGCCCGCGCATTTGCGGGAAGTCTTCGCCAGCGGCCGCGATGGATCGCTGGTATCCCGCGAGCACACGCTCGAGCGGCTCGCCCTGAATGCGCGCGCGCTCCGCGGCCAAAAGCTCGTACTTGTGGGCGAAATTCTCGGGGCACGCGCGGCCCCAGCCTTCGAGCTTGGCGAGCGCCTGATCGATGGCTTCGAGCAGGGCAGGGCGCTCGGCCGCCTCGGCTGCTTTCAAGTCTTCGACGCGGAGCAAGGCCTCGAACAAATGGTAGTCGGGAACCGAGAACAGGCTAGCGGCGGCCAGACTGTAGGGCTTAGTAAACGCTTGCCAGTGCCGCGCAGCGGGCAGATCGCCGAGCAAGAAGCTCACCATGGTTTGACATTGGCCGTAGGAATAGGCCCACTGCGCGTTCTTCGAGCCGAGCACCGTGGCCGTCGCCTCGGCGTCGCCTTGCGCGATGGCAGCTTCATCCTGCCCCTCCGCCGGGCGTAGCCGGCCGAGCGCGCGTGCGGCCACCAAGGTTCCGACAATCTGGCCCGAGGCGTGGATGCGCGTGAGTAGGCCGACGGCTTCGGCAAGCTCGCGTTGGCAGTCTTCGAGTGGCCTTCCGGTCAGGATTGAGCGCTGCGTGCGGTGCGCCCAAGCGTAGGCGAGATGTTGGTAGTCTCCGAGCTCGACCCCGCGACGCTGGGCGACTTCGTAGGCCTGATTGCCTTCGCGAAAGTGAGCTCGCCAGTGCGACACGAAGCCGCCGAACACGAAACTCACCGCGGATTCCAGCGGTGTGGGCGCGTAGCGCTCCAAGAGCTTGAACGCGGTGCGCCCGAGCCGATACGCCACGTCGTGATTGCCCAGGATGGCTGCTTGTATGATGCCGCAATCGACGAAGTTCTTGCAGGAAACCTGGGTTACTCCCGAAGTTAGCGCGATGTCGAACATCATCAGCTCGGCCAGGATGAAAAGTGGCGGGTACGTCTGGATCGCCGGGGGCACGACTTGCATCAGCAAGTCGAGCACCATCGCCGTTTCCGCGCTTTGAGCTGCGGGCAGGTTCGCCAACTCTTCGACGGGCACTTGCGCGAGGTGGCCTTGCATTTTGCCGATGCCGGCCCCGATGCCCTGCTCGATTTCGGCGTGCGCCTCAGGCAAAACCACGCCAAGTAGCGCGAGGCCGGCGCGGATCTCCGCCACTGCTTCGGGAAGCCGCGCCATGTGTTCCAGAATGCGCGTCCGCAGCACGTGCACGCCGGCTCGCGCCAGCGCATTCGGCGCGAGCTCGAACAACGGCCGACAGCAGCCCTCCGCTCGCGGCAAATCGCCGCCGAGGTAGATGGCCTTGGCGTGTGCGAACAGAGCGCGAAACTCGAGCCCGGGCTCGGCGCTGCGCTCGGCCTCGCCTACCAGCTCGATCGCGATTTCGGCGTGCGCCTCGGCGATACCGAAAGCGGCTGTTTTCTCTGCGCGCTGCGCCGCTCGCAAGTTGAGCTCCGCGAGCGCCACGCGCTCGTCCGTTCCCTCGCTGCCAGCGCGGCCGAGGTTCAGGTGGTGAAGCATGTCGAAGATGCGTTCTCGCGCGGGATCCCGCAGCGCCTCGGCCTGAAGCAACTGTCCGATGCGTCGATGCAGGCGCTCGCGCTCCCGGTCGACCAGGCGTGCGTAAGCGGCCTGCTGCACGCGGGCGTGCTGAAACGCATACGCTTCGCCTGCCGCCCCGCCGAGCAGCGTGCTGCCGCGGTCGAGCGGCTGGACCAGACGCTCCGCGGCGGCTTCCCAGGCCAGGCTCGAAAGCTCAGCGCCGGGAATGTCGAGCACGGCTGCGAGCGGCTCGATCTCGAAGTGATTGCCGAAGCAGGCCGCCGCGGAGAGCACCGACTGCGCGCGCGGTGTCAGTCGAGCGATGCGCTCGGCCATCAAGGCTCCGACGTTGTCCGATACCGCGGTCGCCCGCGCCCGGGCGAGGTCCCAGCGCCAGCGCCCCTCGCTGACATCGAGGGTCAGGATTTTCTGGCGATGCAGGGCGCTCAACACCTCTCCCACGAAGAATGGGTTGCCGTCGGTTTTCTCGCGCACGAGCGCAGCGAAATCGGCGACTTCGGCGGGCGTCGTGTGCAGCGTCCTCGCGAGTAGCGTGGTCAGCGCGTCACTGTCGAGCGGCTTCAGCTCGAGTTTGTGCACCAGGTCCGTGGACGCCAGCTTGAGTCGCTCGCTCAGTTTCTCGAGCACGTGACGCGCATCGATTTCGGTATTTCGGAAGGCAAATAGCGCAAGAAAGTGGCGGACGTCGGCGCTGGTGAGCAGCCCGAAGAGTGCGTCGGGGGTCGAGGAGTCCATCCACTGACAATCGTCGAATGCGATCACGAGAGGGTGCGCGGCGCTGGCGAAGACCTTGATGAATTCTCGAATCACGTGCTGCAGTCGATGCTGCGTTTCACTCGGGCTTAGCTCGGCCACCGCGGGCTGCGGGCCGGTGATGCGGGCAATCTGCGGGACGAGGTCGATCATCACGCTGATGTTCGGGCCGAGCGCGGACAACAGTCTTTCGCGCCACCCCGCTAGCTTCGCCTCCGATTCGACGAGGAGCTGCCCGACGAGACTCTCGAACGCGTGAATCAGCGCCGAGTAGGGCTGGTTGCGCTCTTGCGCGTCGAAGCTGCTGCTCAGAAAGAAGGTAGGGGTACTGAGCGCCGTGCGGCCGAACTCGGAAACCAGCGCAGACTTGCCCACGCCGACGGCCCCGGACACGAGCAGCAGCCGTGGCCCCAAAGCCATGGCCTGCGCGAACACCTGGCGACACACTGTGAGCTCCGCGTCGCGACCGACGATCTCGGAGTCCACCTCGAGCGCCTGAGAGACGTCGCGCTCGCCCAGGGTAAAGCTCGGGATTGCTTGCTGCGAAGCCCAGGCCTGCGCACAGAGCTCGAGGTCCCAGAGTAGCCCGTGACTGCTCTGGTAGCGGTCGTCCGGGTCCTTCGCTAACAGTTTCGCCACGAGCTCGGCGAAGGCCTGCGGAATCGCTGCCTTCACGTCGCTCAAGAGCGGCGGGCGCTTCGAGATGTGCGCATGCGCCCAGCCGAGCGCGTCACTCGCCGTCAGCGGCAGCTGCCCGCTGGCGAGCTCGAACAACGTGACACCGAGCGAGTAGTAGTCCGCACGGTAGTCCGGCTTGCGGTTCATACGCCCTGTGCGTTCGGGTGCCAGGTAGGCAAACGAACCCTCGAGCACAGGGGCGCCGGCGTCCGGCGGGCGCAGCGCTCCGGACGCCAGATGGAAATCGATCAGCTTGAGCTCGAGGGTGTCGCGATTGACGAGCAAGTTGCCGGGCTTGACGTCATTGTGCACGATGCCGCGCTCGTGAACGTAGGAGAGAGCGCGCACCGCCTGCGTTGCAATTCGCAGACACGCCGAAAGCTCGAGCCCAGCCGGGGGAATCACCAGCGCCTGTCCGCCGAAGTGCTCCAGCACCAAGGCGAGTCGTCCCTCCACTTCGCAGACCTCGTGTGCGCGCAAAATGAGTGGCGAGGACAGGTCTCGCAGCGTCTGCAGTTCGAATTCGAGGTCCTTGCGCTGCTGAGGGAGCGCCTCGGCCTGGTTCAAGGACTTGAGCACGACGGTTTGGTCGTCCGCGTTGCGGCGCGCGCGTTGCACGACACTGCGTGACGAAATCGCCAGCGTCTCGAGGATGCTGTAAGCGGGCTTAGGGCTGGGCAATGACGCCTTGGTCATCTCTGTCTGATCTCCCTCGCGTAGGGTCGGTGTGGCAGGCTCGCGTTCGGCGTTGGAGTGCTGCGCGCTGCGCTGTGGGCCGATTGGCGCTTTTTTCAACGGCAGAACGAAATACCCACTTTAGAACAATTCACGACGGATGGCAGTGAAAGAGATTTTGAGTTTCGTTTCACCCACTCGGGTCAAGCGGGACTCAGTCGTCGTTGTGATATCGATTGGTTCGACGTGTGCGCGTGTGGGTTCTCAGTCGCACGACTTCGCGCGCGGCGCGCGTACTCGCTGGCAGCGAGTGCGAGTGCGTGTGCGTATCCGAAGTGCGAGATACGGATATGGATTGGCGGTGCCTGTGCT
This sequence comes from Sorangium sp., assembly GCA_019695485.1. Lineage (GTDB taxonomy): Bacteria > Myxococcota_A > Polyangia > Polyangiales > Polyangiaceae > PMG-095. The sequence goes on along the minus strand of JAEUAF010000399.1, from coordinate 48 downwards.
CCGCCGGAGGTGTCGCTACTCCGGACTCAATAACCGAAGTCGCGCGCT
>JAEUAF010000144.1 GCA_019695485.1 Sorangium sp. | reverse complement strand
GGCCGCTGATTTGGGCAACTGGAGGTGCAGCGTTACTGATTCCGGCGGCCGTCGCGGCAACGCTGTCGATCGCTCCCGACGTGGGGCCCGCGGTCGGTGCCCGCGCTCACGCAACCTGCTTTGTCTTGGCGTCGCTGTGGGGCGGCGCGCCACTCGTGGTGTTGGGCCTGACCCTGCCGCAACGCTTCATCTCGCAAGTGCGGGCCAGAAGCGCGTTGCTCGGAGCGGCGTCGGGTCTCGGCGGTGCGTTTCTCGCGAACTGGCACTGCGCGCTGGTCTCGGCCGGCCACGTGGGCCTCGCGCATCACGCTCAAGTCGCGCTGCTGTCGCTTTTCGGCGCCGTGATTTTGTCGCGTGCGCTACGAGTCTGAGCCCGCCTTTCGAACGATCTGCGCGGCGCTTCGAAATTCAAAACACCAGCAGACGAGTCCCGCGTAGTGCTCCTCGGGCGCAGTCGTCGCGGAAGACGAAAGCGAAACACCCGAGGAGAGCACAGCATGTCGCGTGTCGAAGTCGACGCTTGGCGAACGTCCAAGGTCACCCACCCCAGCGTCCGCGAGCTTCCAGAGCAAGAATTGATGACCGCCTATCTCGTCTACGACGACGCGGGCGCCTTCAGCGAGCTCTATCGCCGCTTCGCCCCGGGACTCCTCGCCTATGCACGGCGTCGAGTTCGCGCGCCCGAGCTCGCGGCCGACCTCGTGCAGCAGACTTTCTTGAACGCGCACCTCGCGCGCGGCAGATTTCTGCTGGGCAGTCCGTTGCGCCCGTGGCTCACGCGCATCCTCACCAACTTGGTGCGCGATCAGCTGCGCAAACGCCGCTCCTACCAGCTCACGGACCTCGACGTGGGCGAGTTGCCCGCGCCAGACTCGGCGCCGCTGCCTGAGCGCAACGAGGCGATCCGGCGCACGCGCGACGCGCTCTCGAAGCTGCGTGCTCCGCAGCGCGCGGTGGTCGAGCTGCACTGGCTGGAAGAGCGTTCCTTCTCGGAGGTCGCTCTCACGCTGGGCGAGCAGGTTTCGACCGTGAAAGTGCGCGCCCATCGCGCCTACAAAGAACTGCGCCACAATCTTTGTGCGCGCGACGCTGGTTAGAGCGCGAGGCGGGTGCTAGCTCGTCGGGCGTTGGCCGCGGTGCTCGAGCTCTCGCTGCAAATCCTGCTCGGGATTTTGCTCCCCGCCTGGGTGATTCGGCGCGACCTCGCGGGCTTGTCTGCGCAACGCCTGGCGCGCGCGTGGAACGAAGCGAGCTTGTGGTCGGCGGTGGTGACGTTCGGTCCGCTGAGCTTGATAGTGCACTTCGCGCGCACGCGGCGCTCACTCGTGGGATTCGCGCTTGGCGTCGGCTGGGCGCTCGTGGCGCTCGTCGCCTCCGCCCTGCTCGGCGCCGCGTTCGAGTGATTTTCGTGCGCGCAGGCAGAATGCGCTCGAACGTGGCGCAGAGTTGCGACGCCAGCCTGGTTCGGCTAGCAAAAGCGCTCGATGACGAAGACCATTGTTTCCGACGGCAGCCTTCCGAACATCCCCTGGGAGCCGCGCCCGGCAGGCTCGAGCGACATCGTCTGGCGCTTCAGCAAAAACCCGGTGATTCCGCGGCACGCATCGCCCACCGCCGACAGCATCTACAACAGCGCGGTAGTGCCGTTCAAGGGCGGCTTCGCGGGCGTCTTTCGCTGCGACGACCGAGCACGCAACATGACCCTGCGCGTCGGCAAGAGCCGCGACGGCGTCAACTTCGAGATCTCGGACAATCGCCTCGAGTTTCACAGCGAAGAGCCTGAAATCGGCAAGTTCCTCGAGGGCTATGACCCGCGTGTCGTACCGCTCGACGGCCGCTACTACGTGATCTGGTGCAACAACTATCACGGCTACACGATCGGCCTCGGCTGGACCGAAGACTTCGAGCACTTCAACCAGCTCGAGAACGTGTTTCTGCCGTTCAACCGCAACGGCGTGCTCTTCCCGCGCAAGATCGGGGGCGAGTATCTGATGATGAGCCGACCGAGCTACGCCGGGCATACCCCCTTCGGCGACATCTTCATCAGCCACAGCAAAGACCTCACTTATTGGGGCAAGCACCGGCACGTGATGGGCCCGAAGAAGGACGGCGGACTCGTCAATTGGCAGATGACGAAGATCGGCGCGGGCCCCTATCCCATCGAGACCCGCGAAGGCTGGCTACTCTTCTATCACGGCGTACTTACCACCTGTAACGGCTTCACCTACTCGATGGGCGCCGCGCTGCTCGACCTCGAAAAGCCCTGGCAAGTGCGCTACCGCACGCGGCCGTATTTGCTGACGCCCGAGACGCTCTACGAGAACGTCGGCAACACGCAAAACGTGCTGTTCCCCTGCGCCGCCCTCACCGACTCCGACAGCGGGCGCATCGCGCTCTACTACGGCGCAGCCGACACCTGCACCGGCATGGCGTTCTGTCAGGTCGATGAGCTGCTCGACTACTTGAAGAATAACTCGGACGTTTGAACGTCCGCGAAGCGGGCGGGGTCCTGCCTTAGGTTGCACCGCAAAGGTTTGATTTGCCCGGCCATGAGGACCTGCGTGAAACCGGTAGTGGTCTGGTTTGGCCTATTTGGGGCAGCTCTAGCTGTTTCGGCGCCTGCCGCGGCCGAAGAGGGCCCGCCTCCGAGCGCAGCTGCACCCCTAGCCACCGCGCAGCCAGCTCTACCAGCGCAGACACCAATTCAACCCGGCGCGGCACAGTCGGTGTCGCAACCCAGCGCAGCACAGCCAGCATCGCCGCCGAGCCCCCCAGCCGTCGTTCCGCAAGAGCCTAAGCGGGATGTCACGCTGAGTTTCTCGCCGTTCCATCTACTGGTTCCGTTTTTTGAGGTGGCCGGAGAAGTTCGCGTTGGCGAGCATCAGGGGCTGACCTTGATCGCAGGCTATGGGTCGATGGCTGTGACGTCTGCGGATCCGACGGTCGCCCCCACGCGCATTCGGCTCTACGAGATAGGCGGTCAGCTCAACGCTTACCGCTTCCGCGTGTTTCGCGGGCTCGATGTTGGCCTCGAAGTCCTCTGGATCGGCGGAAATCTAGGCGGCCGCGGCAGCGCGAGCGGGCTCGCGCTGGGGCCGCTCGTCGGCTACAAATGGATCTCCGCCGCCGGGTTCACGATCATCGCGCAGGGCGGACTCGAGGTGATTGTCGTTCGGTCTGACGACTCGGGCGGGAGCTGGGAAGATAGCGACATCATCGGGCTCCTGAATTTGAACATCGGGTGGTCATTCTAAGAGCCCCGTGTGCGCGCCCACGTCTTCCTGAAAACGCCGACGATGAACAGCGCGGGCAGAGCTCGTGCACGAGCAGGGAGCCTGCCACTGCCACCGCCGGCAGTGGGCTCACTCGGCGGGCTTTGGCGCAGGGCCTTCCACGTCGGCGTAGCTTGGTAGCTTGCCGAAGTTGAAGCAGAGGCCTGCCATGTAGATGAGGGCGGCATCGCTCTTGAATGTGCGGAGGAAGGTGATTTCGGGATGCAATGCGAAGCCGTCGAAGACGCGTACATCGAGGCCCACGCCGAAGCGCCCCATCACGCCGGTGGTTCCGCTTGCGGAGTCACGCGCATCGTTGGTCTGCACGGTCGCCGACGCGAAGCCGTAGGCGATGCCCGGAGTGAGTACGAGGCTCAGGATCTCGTTGAAGTTGATGCCCAGAAGCAGCGGCGCGTGCAGATAGACGACGTTCACGGAGCTGTCCGCGTTGTCTGTGCTGGTGCTGGTGCCGGTGCTCAGGTGAAAGAACTGAAAGGCAGGATCGATCGCGGCGTCGAAGGTCCTCCCTTTCACGAAGTTCCATTTGAAGTCAGCGCCGAGTGAACTCATGTTCGCAATGCGAGCGCCGACCTCGAGTCGATCCGCAACGCCGACGCGCAGGGTGTAGGTCGGGAATGTGGGCACGCCGCCATTGGCGACGACCCCAGTCGTGCCGGTCGGAACATGCCAGCCCCAATACTCGGCCGCCACGGAGTGGTTGATGCTCCCCGGCGCCGCCGTGCGCGGCGTCGTATAGGTATTGGGATTCGCGCACCCCGCTATAAAAAAGGCGCAAAAAGCCGCCAAACTACAACACGCACTCGCTCCCCGGACTCCCGTTCCACCAATCATCGCACACCCACTTTCCAAGCTCGTCACTCCACCACTGCCGCGGAGAGACGAAGCCGATGAGACATCGATTCAATGGTCGAGTCAAATTCGGCGTCGATTCGGGCGCGGCGTTACCAAACAATGCGGGGCTTGCGCGGAACCAGACCCGAACCTGGCCGACGGCCGGATGCCCAGAGTCTCTCGTTGCCGGCCGGCGCGCCCGTTACTTCGTAGCCCCCCAAACCAAAGACCCGATGGGCCGGTTCGCGAGCTTCGGAGCTTCGACTCGGCCGCGCGGGCGCTGCGCGGGCGCTCCAGAACTAGCGCAGCCGCGCGATCGTGACGGTGGGGATCTAGGGGCTTGGCGTGAGTGCGGGCGCGCTCGGCTCGACGCGAGGAACGGCTTCTTCTAGCGCAGGTCGTGACGGGCTCGGTGCGAGAGCGGCTGGGGCGTTCGCGGGCACGGCGGGCCGGTGCTGACGACCAATGTCGTGGCCCGTGATGAGGCGCGCGCCGCGTTCGTACGCGAAGTAGGCGAACGCCCAATTGATGATGACGAGCAGGCGATTTCGGAAGTCGATCAGGTAGTAGATGTGAACGAACAGCCAGAAGAGCCAGGCGGGAAAACCGCTCAGTCGAAGCTTGCCGACTTCGGCGACGGCGCGGCTGCGGCCGATCGTCGCGAGTGAGCCTTTGTCGTTGTAGACGAAGGGCTCGCGCGGCAGGTTCTTGATGCTTCTCGCGATTTGGCGGGCGACGAAGCGCCCTTGTTGCATCGCGACGGGGCTCACGCCTGGCAGCGCTTGTTCTTGCCCCTCAGGAACGAACAACGCAGCGTCACCGATGCAGAAGACTTCGGGGTGTCCGGCGAGCGAACAATCGCGCTCCACAGGGACCCGGCCGCTGCGATCGAGCGGGACGCCGAGCGTGCGGTTGAGCGGCGAGGCAGCGACGCCGGCCGCCCACAGCACGGTCGCCGCATCGATGCGGGTGGCGTCGAAGGCCACGCCCGTCGCGTCGATCTGGGTGACTCGCTTGCCGGTCACGACTTCGATACCCATTTCGTCGAGGCTTCGCCGCGCGCGTTCGGAAATTTCCGGGCTGAAGCTCGACAGCACGCGCGCGCCGCCTTCGACGAGCACGACGCGCGTCGACTCCGAGCGGATGCTGCGAAAGTCGCGCGCCAACACGAACTCGGCGAGCTCTGCGATCGCGCCCGCGAGCTCGACGCCCGTTGGCCCGCCTCCGATCACGACGAAGGTGAGCAAGCGCCGTTGGATTTCTGGATCGGTCTCGCGCTCGGCCGCCTCGAACGCCAGCAGCACGCGGCGCCGAATTTCGACGGCGTCCTCCAAGTCTTTCAAGCCGGGCGCGACGCTCGGCCACTCCGCGTGACCGAAGTAGTTGGTAACCGAGCCTCCAGCCATCACCAGATAGTCGTAGTGGAGGGGTGGCGCTTCACCGAGCTCCACCTGTCGCGCGGTGAGGTCGACGCGCGTTGCCTCGGCCAACAAGATGCGCGCGTTCTGCTGGCGCCGGAGGACGCTGCGGATCGGCACGGCGATTTCAGCCGGCGAGAGGCCCGCCATCGCGACTTGATAGAGGAGCGGCTGAAAGAGGTGGTGATTGCGGCGGTCGACCAACGTGACGAGCACGTCCGCGCCAGAAAGCGCCTTGGTGACGGCGAGCCCGCCGAACCCCCCTCCGATCACGACGACGTGCTTGTGAAGTGTCATGGCGACTGTCGGCCCCTAAGAAGTTCTGTCTTTGGCGTTATGGGGCCTGTCGGGCGCGATGAAAACCCCTGTCGTGGGTCGCGGCGAGTCGGGAAAGGCCGCTCGGGGCGGACGCGCGCTGTGGGGGCGCGGGCAGCGCGCGGGCGGGGAAGCGCGATCTTCCGGACTTCTCCTTGAAATCCGCCTCCAGGATCGCTAACCCGGAGCCAAGGCAAGCGTGTTCTACGTCCTCCTCTCGATCTTGGCCGCTTTCGGCGGGGGCATCTATTTTTTGTTCTTCATGCAGCATGTGCCGGGCGCGGCGGAGGAGCGATTCGGGGTGCTCGAGCCGTTGCCCCCCGATTGCGGTGAGTGGCACGAAGACTCCGTTTCGGAGCTCGGACAGCAAGCCAAGCGTGCCGGCGAGAAACGAGAGGAACGCTTCTTTTTCGACGAGGGCAAGCAGCGCCTCTTGAAACAAGGGCGCTATCGCAGCCTCGAGAGTAACGCTATTTTGCGCGCGGATCCGGATCAGATCGTGAAGCGTCGGCGCTTGCGTCGCTGAGGTGCGGCGGCTTGCCGCTGGCTGAGGGATAGCGGGCGTTTGCCCGCGCTCGATTCCGTGCTTCACTTGCCAGCGTGAGCCGTGCTCGGCAATCGCACTCGAAGTTCGCAGCCATTCGCTGGCTGACGAACGCGGCGTGTGCGGTGCTGCTCACCTTGCTGGGCGCTGCGGCCAGCCTTCCGGCGCTGCATTTCTCGGTCGTGGCGCACGAACTGTGTGCGGAGCACGGGGAGCTCGAGCATGTTTCGTCGGAGGCGCCGCTGGCGGCGCCGACAGCGACGGAGCGCGCGGCACTGCTTCCGCTCGTGCGCGCAGAGCATGAGCACGAGCGCTGCGGTGTGCTCGCCACGAGTTCGTCGCGTGCGCTCTTGGTTCGCGCGGAGCTCCGCGTCGCCGTGGCCGCCACGCTGACGGTTCGCTCGTTCGAAGCGATCTCAACGCACGCGCATCGCAGCGTGGCGTTGCTCGCCTACGCGCCTAAGCTCGCGCCGCCGGTTTGAAGCGCGACTGACGCGCTCGCGCTTTCGCCAGGCCGGCGACGCGGCGCGCGTGGCACTTCGCTGAGTCGACTAGTCGCAGTCTCGGCGTCGTAACGAGCGCGCTTCGTCTGCGCTTTCTCGGCGCGCTTTTCGCGCCGTGCGCGGGCACTTAGCACCGACCTCGAGTCGCGCCTCGCCGCATGGGACGGCCCCGCCCGCTCCCCGTG
>JAEUAF010000131.1 GCA_019695485.1 Sorangium sp. | reverse complement strand
GGCATGGCTACCTCGATGCGGGGCACGTGTGGCGAAAGGTCTGAGGCGTGTACGTTTGCGGGCTCGATATCAGCGGTCTACAGCGGGCCACCGCTGAGACGAAGGCCGAGCTCGAGCGCAGCCTCGCGCGCGCCGCACAGACAGCGGCAACGGAGGGAGCCGACGAGGCCAAGCGCGGAAACTTCAAGGACCGAACGGGCGAGCTCCGTCGGAGCATCCGCCCGGAACGGGTAGTGGCTGCGGCGCGCGGCGCTCGGTGGAAGATCGTCGCGGCTCGTCCCTATGCGATGTTTGTCGAAGGCGGCACGCGCGCTCACGAGATTTGGCCCAAGGCGGCGAATCGCTTGGTCGGTCCGCTCCGCCCCAGCCAGACACGACGCGCCACGGGGCCCGGGCCGCACGAACACATCGTGGGCCGCGGGCTCGCGCTCCGCTGGAAGGCTGGCGGCACGATCCACTTCGCGCGGATGGTCCACCACCCCGGATCGAAGGAACACCCATTCATGGGGCCCGCCGCGCTGAAAGCCGAACGCGTGCTCTACCGCGAGGGTGACACGATGATCATTCGGCTCGGGAAAATCTGGGTAACCGGTGGCTGACAAAATCGGTCTGATCGAGTTCCCGCCGGCGCCTCCCGGGAACAAGCCAGTGCCGGATCCGATGTTAGTTGCAGTTGGCAACTATGTCGGAACCTTCCTGAATGCGCTTCTGGCCGATGAGTGGTCGCGCCTCGCGCCAGGCGAGGGCACTCCGGTAAAAAAGGTCACGGCCGCGAGCACGCGACGCGCGGTCTTCAACACCAACGCGCTGCCCACGCTCTTCGTCTGGCGGAAGCGCGTGGATCCGGAGCGCATCAGCGACGACCTTTACGAGTACACCACGATCCTCGATCTGCTCTGGGTTCCGCCGCGCGTCGACGAGGACAAGCGCGAGATCAGGGACCCCTTCTCGAGCAAGATCGGGATCGCAATCGACTACTGCCTGCGCAAGGGGCGGCATCCGAAATGGATCGACCCCGGCGACCCTGACCCGAAGGCAGCGACACTCGGAAGCGTGCTCATGAAGCGCGCCGGATTTACGCGAGTCGTGCGTGTGGTGAGCATCGACTACGACCCCAAGGTTTACGTCGAGCTCCCCGACAAGCAACAGCAGCAATTCGAATATGCGGCGGTGCTCGTGACTGTGCACACGCACGAACAGACCGTGTTCGACGCCGCGCTAGGCGGGTTTCCGTCGAAGCTCGAGGCGACAATCGATCAGAAGCTCGCACAAGCGCCCGGCGATCCTCCGAACGCGCCGGCGTACTCGATCCTTCTGGACAGGTAAGGGAAAAATGCCGAAAGAAAGATTCCTCCACGTCGTGCCCAATCCGTGGACGCACATCGACAGCGACGGGCAAAACTACGCGCGCCCGTGCGGCAAAGTGCTGCACTTCTACAGGGGCCCGGGCGTGAGCAACGCGCATCACGATCTGGTCGGCGCTCGCATTGCACACGTCGAAACGCTTTCGCCATCGCAGGTCCGAACGATCGGAAGCCTGACGATGGTCGGCCGGCACGCGCAGGAACGCCACGTGGTGGAGTACGACCGCGGCCCCACGCGAGTGATGAACGAGAAGCACTATCAGGCCGAAGTCCGCGCGGGGAACCTGATCGCGTGGGACCTGCCGAGTGCGCTCGCGTGCGGCATTCCAGCGGACGAGTTCGTTTCTCCGGAGAAACTTCTCGCTGAGTTCCGCGCAGTGGCGATCGAGAAATTCTACCTCGAGAACCCGAACGCTCCCGAGGTCTCGGAGGTGCTCTACGCCGAGGAGGCACCCGCCCCCGCGCAGCCAGCGGCGGAAGCCCAGCCAGTTGCTCCGCCGCCGTCTGCGCCGGCGCCGAGCGACGTCGTGACGTCCGCACCCGCCGAGCACTGACGAGCTCGGCCCCTAACTCCAGACCCCCCACTCCCCCACCAACTCCAGCCCGAGGGAATCCCCTAAATGTCTTCGATCGTCGTTGCCGGACTTACACCCGACTGGAAGGTGCCGATCGCGGCCCGCGAGGTCAATTTCGGCCGCGGCCGCCGCAGCATCGGCACGGAGCCCGTGCGGGTGCTCGTCACCGGAAACAAGCTCACGGGCGGCTCTGCCACCGTCGAGACCCCGGTGCAGATCTTCTCGGAGGAGGACGCTGATACCCAGTTCGGCGCCGGCTCCGAGATCGCGATCCAGTGCTATCACGCGCTCGCCATCGGCGGCGTCACCCTGTGGGGGTGCCCGGTCGCCGAAGCGGGCGGCGCGACGGCAGCGACGCTCACCGCGACGGTTGGCGGCAGCTGGACGACCACTGGCACGATCCGCTGGGCGCTCGGGGGTAAGGTGTTCTCCGCGACGGTGACGCCGGCCATGAGCACGGCCAATGTCGCCACGGCCATCGCAAACAACACGAACGCCGAGTCTCGGCTTTTCTGCACTGCGAGCCCGGCATCCGCGGTCGCCACGTTCACGACGCGCAGCAAGGGCGCGCGCATGAACAAGTGGATCGCGCGCGTAGATCTGACCGACGCGCCCGCGGGGCTTACGTTGGTTCTCGCCGGCGGAACCGCGCTCACCGGTGGGATCACCCCGTTCACGAGCGGCGCTGGCGCCGACGACGTGACCAACGCGCTCGCTGCACTCATCAGCGACCGGTGGCAGATCCAAGCGTGGGCGCAGGCCGACGCAACGAACGCCGCACTGATTCGGACCCAGCTCAACAGCGAAGCTAGCGGCCTGATCATGCACTACGAGCACTCGATCATGGCGCTCAACGGGACGACCTCCGCGTCCATGAGCTTCGCGAGTACCACGCTCAACAATCAACGGATGACCGTGGTCCACCTCACGAACTCGGAGACGCACCCGAGCGCGATGGCCGCACAGCTCGCCGCGATCCGCGCGACGACGATCGGGCAGAATCCCAACGCTCGATACAACAAAGTGCAGTGCCCGACGCTCGCGCCCCAGTCGCAAAAGGCTGATATCCCGAGCCTGAGCGTGCAAAACAGCCTGCTCAATAGCGGGGTGCTGCCGCTCATCACCACGCGGGATGGTCGCGTGCTCATCGTGCGCGCGATTCAGAGCCACTGCCTGAACGGCTCCTCCCCCGACTTCCGCACGCTCGACTGGGGCATGGCGGACACACCCGATCGCGTATCCGACGAGCTCGACGCCGATTGGGAAGTGCACTCGGCGGCGAATGCCTACGTCGTGGACGACCCCGCCGAAGGCGCAGAAACGCCCGCGTCCGGCAAGACCTATCCGCGGTTGTGGAACGCTCAGATCCTGTTCCGCCTCAAGATTTGCGAGGCGAAAAACTGGTTGATGGCGGTCGACACGAACCTGCCTTTGACCGTGTTCCAAACGGACCACCTCATGAGCGCGGTTCCGTGCGTGGTCGCACTTCAAAACCACATCGTCGGCATTCAGGTCAACCAAACGTCGCTCAGCTGAGAGCGAGCGCGATAACCCACGCACCACCGATCACTTTGCACGCGCCGCGCTCGCGGCGTGACTGGAGACTATCGTGCCCGAACCTCTCGTTTTCAAGAATGCATCCGTCTACGGCGACGACACCAAGCACGGGCTGTGCACCAAAGCCACGCTCGACCTCAACTCGGGCGGCGAGGCGCAAATCACCGACGACGGGTGGCAAGGCCACTCGAACGGCAAGCACACATCAAAGCTCACCGTTGACTCGCTCGTTTGCCAAACGACCCGCCTCGAGCAGATCAAGATCTACCAGGCGTGGAAGAACAGCAAATATATCGCGATGGGCTTCGGCATCGTGCACGGGCAGCTCCTGAAGCTCGGCAAGATGAAGATCAACACGCTCAAATACGACACCGACGCGGTGAAGGGGACGATCACCCTGAACTTCGACGCGGAAGGCGGGAAACCCGAAGAGGGATAACCCGCGCGCTGCCACACAGAGCGGGCGTCGACGTAAGGGAGCACGTTGGCGCGCATGCTGTTTGAGATTTCTGACGAAAGCCCCCGCCGAGTGCATCTCGGGCGGGGGCGTTTTCGTTTCGCGCTCCCGGATTGGGATAGTCCGTGAACTTCGAGGAACAGGTCCTAAGGCTCGGCACCGTCGTCGGCGGAACCGACATCATTCGCGAGGTAGAGCTACCGCTGGCGAACTCGCCGGGGCGGCTGCAGCCAGACCAGCCCGAGCTCGAGGCAGCCCGCGGCGGCGCACGTCAAACAGTCAGAGTCGGAATCCGCGCGCTTACTCCGGGTGAGTCCGAGGAGGTGTCAGCCGCGGCTCACCGCGAAGCCGTCGAGCGCGGCGTCTCGGATCCGGACGACCGCAATCCGATCTACTCGCAGCGCTACAACCTGCACTTGTGCGCGCGCGCCTGTGTCGATCCGGACTCGCCACCCGGCACCACACCACGCCCGTTTTTTGGGGCGAACGTCGACGCCGCGATCGAGAAGATGCGCACGTCAACGCTACTCACGCGCGACTCGATCATCTTCCTCGCCGAGCATCAAGAGCTTTGGCAAGACCAAGTTTCGCCATCTGTCGGCACCATCTCCGACGAGAAGCTTTATCAATCGATGGGGGAGGTTGCGGCGTCGAAAGACGCAAGCCCTTTCTTCGATTTGCGGCCGTACACGCGGTTCAAATTAACGCAATTTTCGGCAAGCCTTTGTTTGCGCTTACTCGCGCGCAGCTCGTTCTCGGACTCCGACTCTGTGGAGTCGAGCTCAAGTGGTGAGGTGGGCGAGTCATGAAGCTTGCGATCTG
>JAEUAF010000094.1 GCA_019695485.1 Sorangium sp. | reverse complement strand
CGGGATCGTCCGTGGCTGCTGCTTCGAAGCGGGAGAAAAATCCCCCATTCAGCGATCGAAAGGCGCCAAACTCTGCGTAGAGCACGTTCGCGCACAGACGCGCGAGCTCTTCGAGCAGGCCTTGCTCGGCCGACGCGAGAGCTGTCTCCGCCACAGAAAGCTCGAGCTCCGCGATTGTTCGGGCAACGCGCGCGCGCGCCGCTTTGATGAACGGCAAGTGAAGGTGCTCGAAGGGGCGCGGCTTGTCCGCCGACAAGGCTCGGTCGCGTGCGAGCTCGGCAAAGTCGAGTTGTCCGAGCGTTGCCGAGCGCTCCAGCGCGTCAGCGAGGACCAGCACCCACGACGGAGGCTCCCAATCCTCACTCAGCGTGACAGCGCCGAGGGCTTGGAACGCGGTGATCTCGTCCCAGCCCAAGAGCTCGAGCCGCAGCGCGAAGCGCGCGGGATCCCCACGCCCGACGAGGCCCTTCCAGATCTCGAGCCATTCCGCCGAACGCCCGGGGCCAGCAGGGATGAGCGGGGGGGCGAGTCGCTCCACTGGGAACGACGCGCGACAGAACAAGTCTCTTAGGTACTCACGTGGAAGGGGCATCAGGCGTCGCGCTTCCTCAGCGAGCAGCATCGCATCGAAACTCAGCCCGAAGGGTAGCTGACCGCGTCTGCCCTCACTGGAATCGCCATACGGCTGACTTCCGGGCGCCCGCTTGCAGCGCTCGGCTTTGCAAGGGTTTCAGCCCGCTGGTCAGCGCTGCGGGCACACATCTAATCATTTGAAATAATTGGCGATAAAGCCGCGCCGGGCCCGCCCCCCGAGGCGCGCGCTGCCTGCCGGCCAAAACCTGTTAGAAGCCCGCGCTCTCTATGGCAACGGTTCAGGTTCAGGACGTCACCAAGGCCTACGGTCAGAAGCGGCTCTTTCAGGAGGTGACCGTCGGGTTCCACGCCGGTCGGCGCTACGGCGTGACTGGGCCGAACGGGGCCGGCAAGTCGACCTTCTTGAAGATCCTTTCGGGTGAGCTCGAGGCGGACACCGGTACGGTACAGCGGCCCTCGAAGACCAGCGTGTTGAAGCAAGACCACTACGCCTTCGAATCGTGGCGGGTGCTCGACGTGGTGATCTCGGGTAACGCGCGCTTGTGGGGCGCCCTGCAAGCCAAGGAAGGGCTACTCGCCAAGCGGGAACTCACGGACGCTGACGGCGTCGAGCTTGCCGAGCTCGAGTGCGTCGTGGCCGAAGAGGACGGCTACACCGCAGAGTCCGATGCCGGTGAGCTGCTCTCGGGCCTCGGCGTGCCAGAGAGTGACCATGAGAAGTGCATGAGTGAGCTCGCAGGCGGGCGCAAGCTGCGCGTGCTGCTCGCGCAGGCGCTGTTCGGAAACCCCGACGCGCTGCTGCTCGACGAGCCTACCAACAACTTGGACATCGACAGCATTCGCTGGCTCGAGCGCTTCCTACAGAATTACCGCGGCGTGCTGATCACCATCTCCCACGATCGCCGCTTCTTGAACGAGATCTGCACGCACATCGCCGACATCGACTACGAAACGATCATCACCTACACCGGCGGCTACGACGACATGATCGAAGCCAAGGGCCAGGTGCGCGGCAAGATCGAGCAGGAAAACTCGGAGCGCAAGAAGAAGGTCGAACAGCTCCAAGATTTCGTGGCGCGCTTCGCGGCGGGCACGCGCGCCTCGCAGGTGCAGAGCCGCAAAAAGCAGATCGAGCGGCTCACGCTGACCGATCTCAAGCGCTCCAACATCGAGCGCCCCTTCATGCAATTCTTGGTGAAGAAGCCTTCCAGCAAGCAGACGCTCACCATCGAGACCATCGACAAGCGCTGGCCCGAAGTTACGGTCTGCGAGCGCTTTCGCGCAGTGGTTACCAAGGGCGAAAAGATCGCCATCATCGGTCGCAGCGGTGTCGGCAAAACCACGCTCTGCAAGATGCTGATGGGTGAGATCGCTCCCGACGCGGGCCGCATCGAGTGGGGCACCCAGACTAGCCTCGGCTACCTCGCGCAAGATCACCGTGAAGGGATCCAAGGCGGCCTGACCGTCACCGAATGGCTGCACTCGCACCAGCCGAGCGCGAACCTGCAAGAGATCCGCGGCCTACTCGGGCGCATGTTGTTCAAGGGCGAAGAAGGCATGAAGCCGACAGAGGCGCTCTCGGGCGGCGAGGCCGTGCGCCTGATCTTCTCGAAGCTCATGCTGATGAAGGACAACGTGCTGATTCTGGACGAGCCCACGAATCATCTCGACCTCGAGTCGATCATCGCTCTTGGCGACGGCTTGCAGAAGTTCGAGGGCACCGCCTTCGTGGTCACCCACGATTGCGACCTCGTCAGCAGCTTCGCCACGCGCGTGTTCGCCTTCACCGACAACGGCCTCGTCGATTGGCAAGGCTCCTACGAAGATTACACGGAGCGCTTCGGCGACGGCGAGAAAGCCGGGCGCGGCGGCGGGCAGAAGAGCGCCCAGCTCTAGTCAGTCGAGCGGCCGCGCGCGCGAGTTGACGCGAAAGCTCCGCCCACTCAGCGCACGGGCTTGGCCGTGAATTCGAGCTCGATCGGCACAGCGCGACTGACCTTCTTGCCGAGCTCGCCTGCGAGCGCCTCACTGATCGTCTTCAGCAGCTTCCCGGCGCGTCCGCGCGGATTCACGTCGTAGTCTTCGAGCGCAATTTTGAAGGGCTCGCTGGTCTTCACGTGCACGGATTGCAGCTGGTCGCCGGCGTACTCGAAGGCCAGTGCGAGCTTGGCCTGCGCGCGATTGGTGCGGCCGTGGAGGAGAAAGCTGCCGCGCGCGCTGGCCCCGATGTCGCGCTCAGCGCCGCTCACGGCGCCGAGATTCGTCGCAGAAAGGTTCTCGAGGCGCTCCAGCTTGAACTCGGGGAAGCGGTTGCGCTTGGTTTGCGCTTCAGCAATCTCGCCCTCGTGCGGGTCGAGCTGCAGCCACTCACGCGCGTCGTGATTTTGCGTGTCGTTCTTGGCGAGCTTCGCGAAGTCGTGCTTCTCGTCTTTGCGCTTTTCCTGCGACAACGAAAGCTTGTCGAGGTCAACCTTGATGGTCCCCGTGGCGTGGGACAAATCCTCGAGATCGACGTCCAGCGTGCCGCTGATCGCGGCCTCGAGCTCGCCGTGGATCTTCTCGAGCGGGGAATCCATCAGGAAGGTCACGTGTGATGAACTTGGGTCGACCACCAAGCTCGTGGTGTGCGCGGCCTTCTGCGCGCTAGACGCCGAAGCCGACGCCAGCGGATTCGAACCCGTTGGCGTCGGCTTGTTCTGACAGCCAGCCAGCGCCAGCGTGAAAGCCGCAGCCGCGGCGGCCGAAACCGCCTGGCGCGCCATGTCTGCGACCTGACGACACGAGTTCTGATGCCGCTGCATAGCGCC
>JAEUAF010000086.1 GCA_019695485.1 Sorangium sp. | reverse complement strand
TGAAGCTCACGAGCTTGACGCGCGATTCACCGAGTTGGACCTCGCCGCCGTGTAAGAGCGCGATCGTCTTTTTGCGCTCGTAGCTGTACTCCGCGAAGGTGCCGTTGGTGCTACCCGCGTCTTCGATTGTCCACGACCCGTTCTGCCACTTGAGCACGGCGTGCGAGCCGCTGACGGTAGCCTCCGGCATCACGATGTCTTGCCCCGAGCGGCGACCGATGGTGATGAGCGGCTTATTGAGCGCAAACATGGTGCCCGCGGCGTCGGGCGCGTTCGTGCAGTAGGTCACGAGCAAGGACTGTGAGCCCGGCACGAAAGTCTCACTCGTCGCGCGACCGGGAGGGGCTCCGGGCGAGATGCGCTCGCGTGGGATCTGCACCTGACTCGTGGTGAGCGAGCTCGGATTGAAGAAGCGCAAGTGGCGCGCGGACGGCCGCATGCCGGGGTCGTCGCTGAGGCAGCGAAAGATCTGCTTCACCTCGTCGACCGAAAGCCCCGCGGGCACATCGAACATGATCTGAGAACGCATCGGGCGCGCGCGGGGGCGAGCCCCGGGCTCGGGGACCTTGCAGGTCCACATTTCCCAAAGCGTGAGGCCGAGCGCGTACATGTCGTCCTCGGGGCTCGCACCGCCGGACCGCAAGCGCTCGGGCGCCATGTAGTTCGGGGTTCCGCCATCAGGTGGGGCACCGGGGCGCCGAGCGCTCAAACGCGCGCGCTCCTGAGCGAAACCAAAGTCCAGGATGATCGCGCGGTCATTCGTGACCATCACATTGCCCGGCTTCAGGTCGCCGTGGACCAAGCCCTGAAGGTGAATGGCAGCGAGCCCCGCCGCGGCTTCACTGGCCGTTTTCCTGAACTCATCCGCAGAGTAGCCGCCTTGGGCTTTGCGCTTGCGGATGTGCGTGTGCAGGGTTTGCCCCGCGATCTGTTCCATCACCAGGATGGGGCCCCAGGGGCTGGGCGCAAGATCGTGCACCCGACACACGTTGGGATGGCTCACCGAGCGGGCGAGCAACAGTTCCTGACGAAGGGCTTCGTCGTCACCGGGCATGCGCGATTCTTCGCGCACGACCTTGAGCGCCACCGGCTGCTGGGTGCTGCGGTCGTAGGCGAGGAACACCTCACCCATGCCGCCCTTGCCCAGGCTCTGCCGGATTTCGTAGCGGTCGTTGACGACGGAGCCGTGCCCGATGGGAGGTGTATTGCGGGGAGGTTGGGCCATCTTGGCCTGGCTAGGGGACGAGGTAGGGTCCTCGATTTGGCGGCCCACTGCAATCTGCTCGTGCCCCCCGGAGGTCGATCTGGTTGTTTTTCTGCGCCGCCCGAGCGGACGGCCCGCATTGCGCCGGGGGAGCCGCCCCCGGTCTCACGCGGCTGTGTCAGGGCCAATGTGCGCTTGATTGGGAGGAGCAAAAGCGATGGAAGGGAATTTTCGGGATGCTACGCTTTGGTAGGATGCCGCGTGTTTTTGCCTTTGCTCTGGTCGCGTTCGTCGCGTTCGCAGTCGAAGCATGCAGCGCGGCCCCCAAAGCCCCAGCTAAGCCCCCGCCGGTCGATGCCGAGACCCGACTAGGCCCGGCGCGCCGACCGGTCGAACCGCCGCGGATTCTCGCGCCGCCTCCCGCGTACGGCAACAAGATCGTGCTCGGCTCGACGACCACGCGCCCGCTGCTCTAACCGAGCGCCGCCCGGACCAGAACCCCAGAGGAGGCTTCGGTTCGAGGGGCGAGCGGTCGCTCACTTCGCTTGGATGCCGATCTGCGTCCGCACCCAACTCATGCCGCCGCGGTTGTCGTGCACGACCGCCCAAAGCGTGACCGGACCCGGCTCTTTAGGCGCGCGGAACTTGGCAGTGAAGTCCGTGTTCCAACCGCGCTGCGCGTCATTCACCAGGCGCACTCCCGAATCGAACTTACCGGCGTCGGAGTAGTAGTCCACCCAGACTTGCTCCCAGTAATCGCGCCCGTAGTACGTCGCGGAAATGGTGTCCTTTTCGGCGGAGCTCGTGTCGATCGTCGCCCGCACGCTGATCGCCGGACAGCTGCTCGCACCATCGCCGGCGCAGGCGGGGAAGCAGCGCGAGGCGTTGGCGGCGTCCGCGCAGTCCACGTCGCCGAGCGGCAGCGGGCCAGCCGGCACGCACTCGGGCCCCACGCACGCCGGTGACATCGGATCTGCCTTCAGCCCGAGGAACGGCGTGCCCTGGACTTCGATGCCTGTGACGATCGGATTGGCGTTCGCGGCGCCGTCGCCGAACGTGTAGAGCGAGGTGTAGCCAACTACGAAGTCGTCGGGGCCAAGCGTATTTCCGTTTTCGTCTTTGCAGACCAACGGCAGCGCGCCTTGTTGCTTCGGAATTTCGAAGCCAATGCTACCGGCACACAGCGCGAAGAACTCATACACGAGCCCATAGGCGGGCTGGCCCGGAGCGGGCGCCATATGCGTGCTCACGATGTCGTCCGGCACCTGAATGCTGTGACGACTATCCTCGCTGGCTTTCACGGGCACGAACGCCGTGGGATCGTCGGATGGCGCGGCGAAGCTCTGAAAACAGCCGAAGTAGAGGTCGCTGCCCGGGTTGAGACAGGGCGGCGACCAGGCCAGCGTGATGTTGTCGCGCTTTTTGGGATCGTCCCACAAGAGTGCAAGCTCGACGCTCTCCCCGGGTTTCGGGTAGGGATTGCTCTTCTCGACGCCCAACACGCGCAGCGTTCTCACGGCGGAGGCGGGCTCGAAGCCCGGACCACAAGCTGTCAACCCGTGTAGCGCGGCGAGCAACAGCGCAAGCTCGGAAGCGCGCGTTCCCAACGAACCGAGCCGCGACGCGCGGGCCGGGTTCTTTGCGGAAGCGAAGCGACTCACGGCACGGCCAATGTGGAGAGGAATCATGACTCAGAACTCCCCCCGCATCCCAAGACTCGGGATGATGGGAACGCCGGTCTGGTACTGCTGCTGACTGAAATTGTAGTTATAGGTGAGCCCCTCGACGGCACGGTTGTTATAGGCGTTCTGCACGTCGAGGTAGGCCGACAGCCGCCAGCTTCGAAACTGCCAGCGCTTGTCCAAGCGGATGTCGAGCTGATGAAAGAGCGGGAGGCGCTGGCTGAACTGCTTACCTTGGAGCGGCGCGTAACTGCCGGCATCCGCGGCGTACAGAGCGGGTAGGTTCGGCGGCGAGACCACCGGCGTGGTGAGCGGACCCGACACGAGGCGGAAGCGGGCGCCAAACTCCCAACCGCCGCCTAGTCGATAGCTACCAAGCACCGTCAAATTATGGGTTTGGTCGAAGTCGAACAGATGCTCCGCAGCATCCGGACGGTCTTTGCGCACGCTGCGCGACAGCGTGTAAGCGACCCATCCGAAGAACTGCTTATCGGGCTTGTACTTCAGGAGCACCTCGAGCCCGACCACCGATCCGAGCCCATCGTTCGTATAGAGCGCGCTCGAGTCGGGCGGAGCGCCGACGACTTGTCGCGTGAGATCCTTGTAGAACCCCTCGAGGCTGACCTCGACCTGCTGCAAGAGCTCCTGCTCGACGCCGAGGGCGTAGTGCACCGAGCGATTCGAGAGCAGGTTCGGCGTACCGAACACGGGGTTCGTCTCCTGAAACTGCGGCGGCTGGTAATAGAGCCCGGCGCCACCCTTCAAGGTAGTGCGCCGACGCCTGACGCCGTCCGCTTGCTCTTCCGCCGTGGCTCCCGGGATCAGGTCGTAGCGCGCGTTGATGCGCGGGCTCATATCCGCGTGCCCGCTGTCGCGCGCGAAGTCGAAGCGCACGCCGGGGATCACGCGCAAGCGTGACGAGGGCTGCAACTCGAATTCCCCGTACCAACCGGGTCGAAATACAGTGCCTTTTTGGCGCGTTTCTCGGGCGGGCTGCGCGGCGAAGGGACCCGGATCGGGCTCCCCGGGGCGCGGCGCCGGTGGGAAGCGCACGACGACTTCGAACGGCGCAACCAAGAAGTCGAGCCCCGCGTGAAACTTCACGCCATTCGCGAGGCGAAACCCAAACTCGTTCCGCCCGGCGAGCGGATGCGTATTCAGCGTGAAGAGGAAGGTGCCGAGCGAGAAGTCGATGGCGTCTTTGCCGTACGACAACATCGCGTCCATCGTCACGTTGGGCGAAAGCTCGTTCTGGTACAGGGCCTGCGCGCGGTAAAACGCCGTTCCGAACGTCAGATTGCCGCCGAACGCAGGATCTTCCGCAGCAGGGTCGGTGAGCAGCAAATCGAGGCGATCGTCGCTGCCGTAGAAGCGAAAGCTAGTGCGGGACTTGTCGTGCTTACGCTCGACGATGGCCTGATAGTCGTAATAGACCGGCGCCGTCGAGACGCCGACTCCGGTGCTCTTCAAAACCGGCTTCAGCCAGGCATCGATCCAACTGCGCCGCCCTGCGATCGCGAAGCTCCAGTCTTTACTCGAGCCGATCGGACCTTGAGCCAACGCGCGCGCGTTGATCAAGTCGAGCTCCAACATGCCGTGGTAGCAGCCCTTGCGGTCGCTCGCCTTGGCGAAGTCGTCGGTGCAGCGCGTGTCCGGCGAGCGCAGCCCGACGTCGATGATGCCACCCTGCACGCGCCCGAACTTCGAGCTGAAGTTCCCGGGGTAAAAGTCGATGCGATCGAGCAGCTCGGTCGGCACCACGCTCGAGAACGCGCCGAAGTGGAAGATGATCGGCGTGATCGCGCCGTCGATGAAGTAGTTCGTGTCCTGCGGCGCCGAGCCGCGCACGATCAAGAGCCCGAACAAGCCGGGCGAGCGCGCGACGCCAGGCAAGGCCTGAATCGAGCGCAGCGCGTCGCCACCGGTGCCGGGGATGCGCTCGATCTCACGGCGCTCGATGGTGCGGCGCGTGACTTCGCGCGCCGGGCGCTCGCCCTCGACGATGATTTCGAGCCCGGTCGGCAACGGCACCACGCGGTACACCACGTCCGTGGCTTCCCCAGGCGAAACGTCTTCCTTCAGATCGAGCGGGCGAAAGCCCTCGCTCACCACGTGCACTTGGTAGTGACCTGGTGAGGCCGGCGCGAGTACGAAGCGCCCGCCCGCGTCGGTGGTGAGGTGGCGCGTGCTGCCGTCGGGAGCGTGCACCTCGATGTCGACCCCGGCGAGCGGCGCGTCCGTGCCTGAGATGCGCACCACGCCGCTGAGCTCGCCAGTGTCCGGCGGCGGCGGGGGCGGCGCATTTTCCGGCACGACCTCTTTCAGCGTGAACGAGTACTTGTAGAGGATCTGCATCGGCACGGGCTTGCCGTCGCGCGTCCCCGCTTCGAACTTGAAGCTCAGCGCGGCTTTCTGCGCGGCTTCGTCGAAGCCATGACCGACCGGCTCGACCGGGCTGGCGGCCGTCACGTTGCCGTCTTTATCGATGGTGAGCTTCAACACGACGTCGGCCTGTAAGCCCGCCGCTTGAGCCTCCGCTGGATACAGTGCGTCCTCGAAGTGAACGAGCTTGGGCGGAACGAGCACCGGCTTCTTCGCGGTGTCTGGCGAGCCCGGTTGCTCGCGGACTGCCGCACCCGAGCCGCCACTCGGAACTGACCCCGCCCCTTCGGTTTGGGCCCAAGCGGGAGAACTTGCCGCCAACGTCAGAACGAGAGGGAACTTCGCCGCCAAATACCCGAAACGCATGAGCCCGCCTTTCGTAGTGCGGCGGCGAGCGAACGACAAGACCTTGATTCGCCAGCCGGGGCGGCGGTAAGAGCGCAAAAAGTGCGGATCGCCAGCTGGAACATCAACTCTATTCGGGTCCGCGAGGATCTACTGCTCGATTGGGTGCGGCGGGTGGAACCCGACGTCCTCTGCCTGCAGGAGACCAAAGTCGTCGATGATGAGTTCCCGACCGACGAGCTGATGCGACTCGGGTACGCGGTCGCCATGAGCGGCCAGCCCTCGTACAACGGGGTAGCGATCCTCGCGAAGCGACCCATCAGCGCGATCCGAATCGGCCTCGCCGGAGAAGGGCCGACCGCGGAGCGGCGCGCCATCGCAGCCACGGTCGGTGGCGTTCGTGTGCTGAACGTGTACGTGCCGAACGGCAAGTCCATCGAATCGCCTTCGTTCGTGGAGAAGCTCCGCTGGCTGGAGCGCTTGCGCCTGACGCTCGACACGCTCGAGTCAGCCGACACGCCACTCGTGCTGTGTGGGGACTTCAACATCTGCCGTGACGATCGCGACGTCTATGCGCCGGACCTTTATCGAGGGCAGCTTCACTTCCATCCCGACGAGCAGCGCGCGCTAAACCGCGTGCTCGACTTTGGCTTGGTCGATACCTTTCGAGAGCGCCACGCCGAAGGCGCCCGCTATAGCTTCTGGGACTATCGCGCCGCGGCGTTCCGACGCAACGAGGGCATGCGCATCGACTACGTGTTCGCGAGCCGCGCCCTGCTGCCTCGCTTGAAAGACTGCGACATCGACAACGAACCGCGACACGCCGACAAGCCCTCCGATCACACGCCGGTCGTCGCCGATTTCACGGATTGATGGGCTCGGCGTCGCGGGCCTCGAGCGCAGCAATTCGCGAAAGCGCGTCGAGCGCCACGCGCCCCCGCTCGAAGTAGCGCTCGAGCGCTGGCTCGTTGGCAAACGCCGCTTCGAGCCGCAGGTAGGCCGGAATGTAGACGAGCTCGCGGCCCAGACCGCCCCCGCGCACGGCGCGCAAGGCGAGCTCGAGGGCGGCATCCAGGCCAAGGCCGGCGTCGCGGGCGAACGCGACGATCTCCGCGAACGCTGCGCCTTCTCGAGCCGCCCAGGCCGCCCAGTGTCGCAGCGCGAGTTCACGGCGCCGCGTGCCATCGAGCCAATGCGCGCGCTTCTCGATCAGTAGGGCGCGCCCCTCTTCCTCGTCATTCGCGGCCCGCGCACCGACACGGAAGATGCCGAGCGGTTCGCGCCGCGCTTCGAGCCGCGGCAGAACGTGCGCAAAAAGCTCATGGCACGCAATGCGCTGCGCTCGGCTCGCGGTGAGTCGCGCCCCCGCGCGCAGCGCGACGAAGCCGTCGCCCGCCGCGGCCACGCTGGAAAGCTCGCTGCGCACCTCGATGCGGATCGGCAGGCCCAGCGCGCCGATGCGCGCACTCAGCACCGACCACAGGCTCTGCGCGTGGCTGCGGTCCTCCGCGGCAATGAGTTCCGCCGACTCGGCGCGTTCGCTCGCCCGCTGCCAGCTCGCCACGAGCGCGTCGACCGCGGGCTGCTGGGCCCGGTCGAGCGCATAGCGCTCTGCAGCGCTGCGCGCGAAATCGGGGCTACCGAGCTTGGTCGCGAGCGTCGCTTCGAGCCAAAGCTCGCGGGCCCGCTCTGCGTAGAGCTCGCCGAGCATGCCGCAGCCGGCGACGCGCCGCTCGAGCAACGCGAGCGCAGCGAGCCAAGGCTCGAGTTCGGCAGCACGAGCGTATTCGAAGGCAGGCTCCCCTGCCTCACCGCGTTCGAAGAGCGCGCCGAGCCGCTGCCGCTCACGCGGCAGGTTCAGAGGCACGGCGCGGTCGAGCAAGCGAATGGCCCGCTCGGCACGCGCGAGCTCGGATTCGACTCCCTCGAG
>JAEUAF010000029.1 GCA_019695485.1 Sorangium sp. | reverse complement strand
CGGCCGCGAGGCGCTCGACGCTGATCGCGCCGTGCTTGATCACGAGCTTCGCAACTTTATTGAGGATTTTGCAATCCATCGCGGTGAGGGGCGTGCGGTCGATCGTGCAAGAGGCCTTGTTTGCGTTGGTCATGCCCCCCTTGTCTCACGAGCTAGGCGCCTAGCGCAAGATCTATTTTCGACAATCGACCGAGGGGGGACGCCCGACCCGTGCCCCTCCTTATAGCGGCTCGGTGCGCCGAATTTATTTCACGCGACCCCATTGCGCTAGGCGCCTAGCTGACGTATGGTCCGGACATGAACAGCGCAACCACTCAGGCCCGCTCACTCGAAACCCTACGCTCTGCCTTCGCATTCGTCTGCCCGCGCGAGCACGCGCAAAAACTGGCCGACGCCGGCCTTATAACGGCCGCCGACGTCGAGCGCCACTCATGGCGAGACCCGATCGGTGCCATCGTGATCGCATCCGATCTCGCTGTGGCTGGGCTTACCATCGAGGATGTCTCGGCCGCCGTCGAGCACTACACCGCGACAGCGGCGAAAGTCACCGCCTACCCGATCAAGGGGACGGGTCTCGTGGAATTTCTCACGCCAGAGCCCGGGTTCTTCGTTGAAGCGAAGGGCTATCGCGCCGGGCCGGCGGGACCGTGACTGAAAAAGGAAACCCCATGGGAACGAGCTGCCTCGACTTGCGAAAGTTTCACCTGAAAACGGACAATATCGCCGCATTCGCTCGGAAACCCGAGGCGACCGCCGCCGCAATAGCGGCCGGTTGGCGTGCGGCGGACGTCACAAGGGCGGCGAATCGATTTTCTAAATTTTGGGTCATTGGGCAAAGCGTGGGAGCCGATGTGTTTCGGCTCCTCACCACCGACGGTTCGATCGTCGAAATTCGCTATCCTGGCAGGTGGTCATGAAACGCGAAAACCTCCTCCGCCTGGCGCGCTTCCTGGCGCGCCACGCCAAGCGCCAGCGGACCGCACTCACGTGGGCGGAAGCGCTCGCCGCTGCCCCTTGGCGGCGAGACTACCCTCGCGAATTCGAGGGCGCGTTTCGGCGCGCTTTCGCGACCCAGATGGTTTTCCTAGGAAAAGCTCGAGCCTAGCCGGGCACTGTCGATTTCTCTTGCGCTAGGCGCCTAGCGCGGGTATAGATAGGGCATGAACAGCGCGGCAATCAAACTCCCTGTCCGAGTCCAGTTTCTCAAGTCTGCTAGCGGTGGCTTTGCCATCGCGGGCACCCCGGGTGCCGTCGGCGATGCCGGGTGGTCGGTGGTCGCTTGTGAGAACATCGAGCATGTCCGCGAGGTGATGGCCGACTTTCCGCAAGCGCGGATGCCTTGCTGGCGCCGCTTCGAGTGAACGCGGGCCTGCCCCCGGACCGCCTCGCCGCCTTAGCTGGCCGCGGGGCTTCTGGCGTTATGAACCACGCAAATCCCTGTCTGCTAGTTGCCGCCCTGCCGTCCGGAGCGCGTGTTCCTGCCGTTCCGAGCTGTTTCCCGACACACGAGACAGACCGCCAGGCCTCGACGTTTCCGAGTATGGAAGCGGCGAAAAAATTCGCCGGCGTGCTGCGCGCGCTCGGGGTCTCCGTTGGGCTCGAGATCTTGGAGCTCGGCCGATGATCCACCTCGTGACTCAACCCGTTCTCGCCGGCGCCTACGCTGGGCGCGGGCGCCGCAATGGCGGCCAGAACCTGGAACGCACGCTCAGGACGCACGCCGTTGAGGTCAACGTGGATGGCCTTTGGCTGCGCGCGCTCTGTCGGATCCCGCTGCACAGTCTGTGCGACTACTCGGAGGCCCCTTCCGCTCGCCCCACCTGCCACGTTTGCGCCCGGAAATGGGACCGCATGCGGGAGCAGTCGGGAGACGAGCTCGCCCCGACGTGGCTCACTCACGCCGCAGAGAAATTGGAGCGAGAGCGCGCCGAAATCGAGGCAGAGTTCGGAGTGGTCGCCGGGCTATTGCGTGGCGTTGCTGCCGCCATGTGCTGTGGCGATCGTGCCGAAGCGTCTCGACTCCTGAGCGAAGCGGCTGATCTCGAATGTGCGCTAATAGGCGACTGTCAGGCGACCGATCTGTTTGATGAGCTTGGGTTGACCGATGCTGCCGAGACGGCCGCCCTTGGCGGCTTGCCGCGAAAGATGAAATGATGCTAGGTGCCTATGCAGGAGATAAGACATTGACCAAGGCAGCTGCAGATCAAAAAATCCGGTCCGGCACACAGTGGACAGAGGACGACTACGCAAAGGCTGGCTACCGCCGACTTGGCACCACGCGCTTTGACGCCGAGGTAATGGCGGCTTTGGATCGGCTCGTCGCACGCGCTGGAACGTCGCGCGTGAGCGTGCTCGCCGAGCTCATCACGAGCGCCGACAAGCGCGCCAAGGCCAAGAAAAAGGGGACCGCGAAGGCCGCGTGAGCGGGTCGGTTCCGGCGAGAGGCGTGGAACGCTCGCGCCTCTCACCGGGCCCAGCCCGGATTTAGATCGCTCAGGTATCGGGCGTAGAGCCGCGGGACGTCTGTCGGCCCCCAGGATTGCGCTGGGTCATTGATCACCGAAATCTGAGCGACTGAATTTTGCCGATTGCTGGCGCTAGGCGCCTAGCGTGGCGTGTCGACGGGGCCGCCTTGAATGTATGCTATCTTGGTCAGCTGCCTACCCACGTGAAGCCCCGCGCGGCTGTTTGAGATCACAAGCGAGCTTGCGTGGGAGGTCGTAGTATTCGAAGCCCCACGCGGCTGGTGTCGGCTTGGATCTGCCCTGCGATCGCGACGTGCTGCGGCGGTCGTAGTATTCGAAGCCCCACGCGGCTGGTGTCGGCAAAGCTGGCGAGTCGCTTTGGAAGCGCAAGCCACCCGCGTCGTAGTATTCGAAGCCCCACGCGGCTGGTGTCGGTGGGTTGGGGCGGTGAGTGTGCTCATTGCTTGCTCGTCGTAGTATTCGAAGCCCCACGCGGCTGGTGTCGGGCGCGCATGCTGTTTGAGATTTCTGACGAAAGCCGTCGTAGTATTCGAAGCCCCACGCGGCTGGTGTCGGTTCTTCGGCTTCGAGGCTGTCGCGGGCATCACTCCGGGTCGTAGTATTCGAAGCCCCACGCGGCTGGTGTCGGAGGCCCACGCCGATCGCCGCGAGCAGCCCCATCGACGGGTCGTAGTATTCGAAGCCCCACGCGGCTGGTGTCGGTTGTCATCTAGCGGCGCCACGATTTCAAGCGCTTGCGCGCTGATTTGCGAGCGCCTCTTGAGCGCGCCGCAAAATCACGCGGCACGCTCCGAAATCCTTGTCTCGAGCTCGCCCGCATCCCGCGCAGACGATGATCAGATCTGGGCCGTTATCCGAGAGAATTCCGCAGTCGGGGCACTCCCGCGTCGAATTGCGAGAGGGTACGAGTAACGGCGTGGCGCCGAACCTCTCGCAAATCTCAGTGAATGCGTAGCGGGCGGACAGCTCTCGATTTGAGCGCATGCGCCGCGGCTCCATCTCCTCGATTGCTCGGCGCCTATGGCTCTTTGTGGTCTCTGACTCGAGCGCGAAAATCGCGTAACGGCGCCGCAGCATTTGCACAGATTTTAGATAGGTCTCGCGGCGGAGGTTTTCGATCCGATCTCGCATCGATGAGAGCCGCCGCTCATAGCGCGTTTCCCACGCGATCCACGCTGCTTCCTCCTCGGTGAGCACGCCGCGCCTCGTGAGCTCACGTTGATAGCCGTGCCTCCCCATGCTCTTGGGGATCCCCAGCGTCGCGGCTCTTGCGTTCCACGTGAGATCCATCCGCGCCTTGGTAGAGTCGATCTTGTCGGCCAGATCTCGGCACTCCCTCGGCAGCAAAATCTCTCCCTTCTCGCCGTCGTCACCCATCCAAGCGAACACACGGATCCCTTCCGTGGCGCTAGGGTGACCGTGCTCGCGGTGCCCCCAGTCGAGCGCGACGAGCCCGGACGTAGCGAACCCTCGGTCACCCTTCGAGACACGGACCACGGCCGCCGTCACCGAATAGACCCAAGAACGCCCGGACTTCCGGCGTGTGAGTTGGATCCGTTTGATGTTTTTCGGGTCGAACTCGTGCCAGTTGCCGAGCTTCGCTCGGAACGTTACCCACCCATTCAGCAATCTTAGCTGTAGCGTGCACCACGGTTTTCCGAGCTCGACGATGCGCCAGCACCCGGGCTCAGCCGTGATCGTATTGTCGTCGTCCCAACGTCGTCGGCGCCATTCAGCTGGAAGCCCGGCCTTGCGGAGTTTTAGGACCGCGGCGCGCGCTTGAGCGACCGTGCGCACGAGCGCGTTCCACGTCGACCAATGGATCTTTCTTGTCTCGTACAGCGCCGCCTGCCGTTGCTCGCGCCGCGTGAGTTTCGTTCGGCGACTCGCGCAGCGAGCCGCATATTCCTCGTCGGTTTCGCTAGATTTTCGCCGCGCGGCCCCGCGCTCCGGGGCATCGTCCTCGGGAAGGTCGAACCAGCGCAACGCCTCTTTCCAGTCCTCGTCCGCGTTGCGTTGCTCACGCAATTCGGCGAGGCGCTTTCCGAGTACCGCTGCAAGCTCCGGCCGAGGGTCGGGAGACCACTGCCCGGGCCTCGTTCGCTCACGCCGCTTAACGCGCTTGCGAAGTTTCGCCACGAGTCGCCCGCAACGGACAATCCCAGGCGCGCACTCTTCGGCGGTTCGGTCCACGAAAGTTTGGTGCTCGTCCTCGATGTCGAGCAAGCGGTGATGCGTCCAGCGCGCGTTGCGAAACTCGGCGTCGAGCTCGATGTCTCCGGCGATGATCTTCGCCGGCCGAGATGCGCACAGCACTCCCTCTGCATTCATGTCGTCCATTCTCATGACTCCCAGCTCGGTGTCGACACGGCCTCGGGCCACACGTGCGGCACCTCGGCTGGTTCCGCGCGCTTGCGCGCGCTGTTCGCTCGGTTCCTGTCGTGCGCGTCGGTGCTCGCCCTGTCTTGGCTATCGCTGTGCTCTTTCATCGCGCGGCACAGCTCCGCCTTCGCGCGCGAGTAGCGCCGCGTCACCGCCTCGCGCTCTTCGGGGCAGTCGTGCGCGCCGCCGCGAGCGCCTTGTGTCCAAGTTGGATATCTAGTTTCATTTGTGACTCCATGGAACGATACGTGGTGACCGTGCTCCAATACCTGTCACCGAGATCGGTGCCGATTTTCATCTGGAACCGTATACCGGTGGTGGCATTGCTATGGGTTCGAGTGAGTTTCTCAGATATAGCGGGTGCGCCGGCGAGCCGTCCTTCATGTGTTCCACCAGTCGCGGCGCACTGAATTTGCGATGCGGTATACCGTGCTTGTTGCTACGCCAAATTCAGCGGCGAGGTGTGCGATTGGTTTTCCGCTAGCTCTCACTTGACGGATGATCGCTATCTGCTGTTCGGTGAGTTTCGGGCTCCCTAGCGGGAGATTCGAGCGGTGCTTGTTCCGTGAACGCTCGAACATGTCTGCCGTGTTCTTCTTGGCCGCGCCAAGTTCTAAGTGTTCTGCCCTTACACATCCCGGATTGTCGCACCGGTGAAGAACGAAGGCGCGCGCTGGGATAGGTCCGAAATTGAGTTCCCAGGAGACGCGATGAGCTCGCAGATTGCCGATTTTCCCGTAGCCCTTCTCGTTTGTTGCGGCCAGCCATAACCAGCAGCGACCGAGGTCGCTTTGAGCTGGAACAGGCCCGTTTTTGTCGACCTTCTCCCAGAACCGTTCAGCGATCGAGCGTGCACCGGCAGCCCATCTGCCAGCGTCTCGATTGCGGAATTGCGCCGCTCGCTGCGCTGCGCGGCTCATTGCCCGGTTCACTTCCCCCCTCGTTTCTTGCTCCGCATCGAGTAGACGTTGCAGCTGTCGCCATGGAGCGAGCACCCGGAGAACTGAGCCGATGGCCTGCGCTGATTCGCAGATCGAAGTTTCATTTCTTCCACCACTCCTCCTCGCTAGGTTCGGCCGCGCGTGGCTTGAGCACTTCGACGGGCGCTGTGCGCGCTAGGTGAGTTTTCCACCCGCGATAGAGCACCGCGGCGAGCTCGCGATCGGGCTCCGCGCGAAGCTTGTCGATTCCTCGAAGCTCGTACGCAACCGCGGCGCGATCATACGGGAACTCGTAGTCGACGAGCTCCCGATCGGTGGCTGGGCGCGCTTCGGCGCTATCCGCCGCCATGGGTCCACGCCTTTCGGTACGCCGCGCGCTCGAACACCCATCCGAGCCCTTCGCCCATGCCTCGGATCTGCGTTTCCTTCGCGTCGACCCACATCGGATCGGGGTGACTCCAGATCCCCACCACTCGCCCGTCTGCAGTCCAGACAGCGAGGGCGTGGAGCTCGGCAATGTCGCACCGCCGAAGCGAGTTCGGATTCAGCACCATTTGCGAATCAGTGTGCGCGTCCTGCCGACTTAGCTCCGCGTCGCCGCGAGCGTTCCACTCGTCGACAGGCAGCGGCGGATCGGGAAGACCCAGGCCACGAGCAGCGGACAGCGCGCGAAGGTGCTCGAGGCCTGGTTTGATCTCTTGCCAGGCGTCGGTGCCCTGATAGTTCGGAGCGCAGCACTCGACGCTCGACGTGATCGCGTTGACGACGTCGGAGATTGTTAGGGTCCTAGTTTCCACTGTTCGGTTCTTTCTGGTGTAGGTGCCGCGCTAGGTGTTTTTCCACCACGTCGGCCAAGTGCAGCGACGGGTCCCAATCGTTATCGCCGAAGTCTTCGCAGACGGACCGGAGCGCCGCGATCGTGTCTGCTCGCTCGAGGAGGAGTTGCTCTCTCGTCCGGCTTCTCGACGTCGCCCCTAGCCCTTGCGTGGCCAGCGCGAGCACTTCTCGCCAGACCTGGGCCTTGCCGCTCACGTAAGCGGTGTCAACGGCGTCTTCGTCAGCCGTGCCATCCGGGACCTTGAATCTCTTGCTCTCGCGCCGTGCGTCGCGCCAGAGCAACGCCACCGTCGCGCTAAGCGCAGCAAATCCAAACGTCTGCAAGACCTCCCCCAACCACGCGCCGCTCATCGGCCCGGCTCCTCGGCGAGCACCGGCGCTCCCCCAAAGCAGTCGACGATGACGGGGTTCTGTCCGCCAGCCTCGGCCATGCGGCGGACAACCGCCGCCCCGTAGTGCGCCGAGAGTTGCTCCCGCGTCCGGCCGCTCGTGATCACGGTCGGCCACCCGCGCTCGTACCTCGCCGCCAGCACGGCCGAGACGGCCGCCGGGTCTCGGTCCCATCCGGCATCGTCGAGCACGAGAAGCCGCGCGGAGCAGGCCTCGACTACCTCGGGAGCCTCGCCCCTGCCCATGGGATGCTCGCGCCGGGCCAGGGAGAGCTCCTCCGCGCCGAACCAGCGCATCGAGTCGGCAAGGTCCCAATCCCGCCCGCCGTCGCGCACAGCGCGCCCCAGGGTGGCACGGAACAGCATGGCGGCCGCGGTCGACTTCCCGATCCGCGTCGGCCCGAGCAGCAGGACATTTCCGGCCCCCCATCGCCAGCTCACGGCCGCCGCCATGAGCCGCTTGTCATGAACCCGCGTTGCGAGCTCGATAAGTGACGCGCTGCGAAACATCAGCGGCAGGCGAGAGCGGATAGCCACGCTATCGCCAGCTCGCCGACCGAGGGCAGGATCTGGCAATTGCTCGT
This sequence comes from Sorangium sp., assembly GCA_019695485.1. Classification (GTDB taxonomy): domain Bacteria; phylum Myxococcota_A; class Polyangia; order Polyangiales; family Polyangiaceae; genus PMG-095. The sequence continues at coordinate 591 of JAEUAF010000029.1, read as the reverse complement.
CGGTGGTGACCCGATCGAGGATGTTTCGAGCCAATTCGCTTGCGAGTTTCATTTTTTGTCCACGCTTTCCCAGCCGGTAAGCCCATGGCTCGGCTGCACAGGTCCTGTTTTCGATGTCCGGGGCGCCCCGAATTCGCCGCCCAGCGTCCGGCGAATCACCTCCGGCGTGAGCATTCCAAGAGACCGGTTACCCTTCCGGAACAGCGGATTAGCAGCGCTTTTGAGCGCGACTTGCTGCAGCTGCTCGACGGTGAAGCCGGCCGCCAGCGCGCCCACCACGGCGCGCGTTCCCGCATCGCGGTCGTAGTGCCCAGGGGATCCAAGCTCGAGCCCCCAGGCCGCTCCGAATGCGCGAAATACGGTCTCGACCTCGGGCCAGCGCTGCGGAACCAGCCATTGCGCCTCGCCAGGGCGCGCCTCCGCGATCCGCGCCCGCGCTAACGGCGGGAGTTTTAGGGCCGACTCGAGATCCGTGGGTGAGATCTGTTGCAGCACGGCTTCCTGCTGTTCCTCCTCCGGGGGATCGGCACCCGGGCCGTCCTGAGCTGCTCGGGGCGACGGGGGCTTTGGGGGAGGATCAGGATCAGGAGG
>JAEUAF010000893.1 GCA_019695485.1 Sorangium sp. | reverse complement strand
CAGGGCGCTCTCGCGGGCGCGGGCGGCACGTTGAGCGGGACCGGCGGCGCAAGTGGAGCTGGTCGAGGAGGAAACGCCGTGGCCGGAGGGCCCGTCGGGGGTAGCGCGACGGGAGGCGCGTCCGGTGCGGCGTCCGGCGGCATAGCGAGCGCGGGCGCCGCTGCGGGCGGTGCAGCGAGCGATCCCTTCGTCCTCGCGTGGCAGGACAACTTCGATCGCTTCGACTCGTCGCTCTGGCAGCTGATGACCCACACTTGGGACGGCAACTTGGCGCAGTTCTCGACCCAGAACACCAGCGTCAGCTCTGGCGTCCTCTCCATCTTGCTCACGAAGGAACCGAGCGACACCGTCAAGCCGTACCGCGGCATCGAGATGCGCTCGCTGCGAACGCTAACGTACGGCAAGGTCTCGGCGCGCGTACGATTTGCACGCGGGCCTGGCGTGGTCTCCGGACTCGTCACCATTTACACGCCGTGGCCTGCCGACGATTGGAACGAGATCGATATCGAGCATCTCGGCAAGACACCGGACTCGGTGCAGCTCAACTGCATGGTGTACACGGGGCCGCCCGTCGCAAAGCCAGCCATACAATCGGTCTCGCCCACCCAAGATCCTCAGATAGTCCCCTTGGGGCTCGACGCAGAAGCCGACTTTCATCAATACGACGTCGAGTGGACTCCGGCCGCTGTGCGCTTCCTCGTCGACGGCAAGCTGCTGCGCAGCTGGACGGCGAACATTTCGCTCATGAAGCTCCCACAAAACGTGCTGTTCACGATTTGGGCCTCGAGTGCCGCCGATTGGGCGGGCGCGTTGACCTCGACGAGTGCACCCACCGCGGCCGACATCGACTGGATCCGCGTCTACGACTGGGTCGGGAAATAGCCGCGGAGCGTCAGGGGTCACCAGGCAAGTCGAGCGGATTGACGAGCAAGTGGCGTTCTACGTCGACTGCCCACGCGGTGCCTCGAAAGCGCGTCACCATTTCGCGAGCTTCTTCGCGCGCGTCGTAGAAGCGCTCGAGGTTGACCAGCGCTTTGCAGATGTACCAGCCGCGCTCCGCGGCGTCGGGGCTGCTCGCGTAGTGGCGGTTCCCTTCGCGCGCGAGCTCTAGTGAGAGCAGCGGGGCGGAGTCACCCAGCTCACGCAGCGTCTGCATCAGGCGCGGCTCGGAGACGGGCGGCGCGATCGCAGCTGGAACGGAAGCGGCGGACGAGGAAGACGAAGGCACCGCGGGCTGCGCAATCGTCGGTTGACCAGCGAAAAGCGGGGGGAGTCGGTCATCCTTGACCAGCTCCTGCGCTGGCGCCGACATCGCACCCGCTGCTCGGCGAGGCTGCTCGGCTGGCCGCTGAGCGCGCCACCAAACCGCGCCCAGCGCACAGACAACCAGCAAGGCGACGAACCGAGTGCGCATGGCTTCCCGAGCGATGGCTTTGCGTCGCGAGCTATTTCAGGTTCGGAACTTCGTCGCGCGTGATGGTGTACGGACTCGCGTAGGCGGACGCGATATTCGCGACGGAGTTGTTGGAGCTTTCGTAGCCCGCCCAAATGTTCCAGAGCAGCCACGGCGCGGACGACGGAAACATCGTAGAAGGTTGCGGCACGACTCCGGTTTCGTGGAGGGCGAGCGGCAGGGTCGAGCCGGCGATGTTGCGGCAAGTCGAGTACAGCGACGTGAACGGCGGATTCGTGCCGTAAGTGTCGCCGCCGCTCAAGTCGACCAGGGACTTGCCTGGGTAGTAGGCGGCACTCGGGCTTCCGCTAAACGGCATCAAACGCAGGATGTTGTGAATGCCCTTGGTGTTCATCAAGTAATTGTAGGTGTAGCTGTAGAGCGCGATGAATTGCGGACCCGAGCACTTGCTCCACCAGAACCAGCCGCCCGCTTGAGTCTCGTGAAACAGCGCCAGGATGACGGGCACCCCGGCGCTCTGCAGTGTCTGTAAATTGGCAGCGATCGCATTCAGCTTGCCCAGGTAGGACGTGTTTTCCGAGCTGCCTGCCGTAATTACGGCCTGGCACTGAGCGCTGGTGTAGCCGAGCATCGAGTTGGCGTAGCTGTCGGCGTTGGGCGGCGCGCCCATGTGGTAGCGAATCATGCTGATGCCACCCGCAGCCCAGTAGGCCTGAGCGCGCGAGGTCGTCGTGCCCTGACTCGCCGTGCCGGTTCCGACGTACAGGAAGTCACCCCCAAGAATGGCTGGCGCTTTACCGATACTCGCGTTGCCAGTGTAAAAGCTGATGTCATTGGCGGGGTTCGACCAACTGGTCTCCTGCTGCCCCGACAGCACATGGTTGCCGTAGATGCTGACCAGGTAGCAGAGCAGGTTCTTCGCTTGCTGAGTGGCGTTTGGATCGACCGGCGAAACACTGCACGTGCTGCTGCCACTGCCGCCGCTGCCGACCGCGCCGCCGCTCGCCCTACCGCCCATCGC
>JAEUAF010000885.1 GCA_019695485.1 Sorangium sp. | reverse complement strand
AGAAGCTCATGCAGCATCGCCAGCGGGAGCTCGATGCGCGCCTGCTGCGGCTGTCCGAAAAGCGGCGCGCGGAAGAGGCGGCGCGTCAGCAGTTGGCTGCCGAAGAGCACGCGCTCGAGCTGGCGAGGGCGGACCGCGTCGCCGCGATCTCCAAGGTTTTCGACGCGCTGCGGCTCACGGAGAGCAACGACTGGATGATGGCCTGCGCTCACCGGCGCGAGCTGGCGACAGCAGGCGTCTTACGCGCACAAAAGGCCGTCAGCGAAGCGCACGCCCAGCTGCTGTCCGCCAGAAACGACCTGAAGAAGATCGAACTATTGGCTGAGCGTTTGGCGAAAGAAGAGCTAGCGCGCGCGGAGCGCGGCGAGCAGCGGCTCGCCGACGAATTCGCGGCGAATCGCTTCGCAGAGACCGAGAAACGTCGAGACGAATCATGAAGGGCGATACCTCACACGGCATTTCCAGTCGGCGAGACCTGCTCGATGGCCGCGCTCGCGAGATCGAGCTGCGCGACACCGAAGAGCAGGCCGCGCGCTGGGCGCAGGCGCTCGCGCCCCACTTCGTCGCACAGCTACCCCCGCCACCCGGCGAGGCTTCTACGCCGGGGGGTTGGCGCGCGAGCGACACCGCTCTGACGCTCCCCGCGCAGGGTGCAGCGGCCTCGGCGGTGGCGCCGACGGGGCCATCAGAGGCGTCCAACGACGAGCCACAGCGCATCGTGCTCAACGTACAAACTCGCGATCTTGGCGAGCTTTCGCTGGTGCTCGACCGAACCAACGGGGCCGTGCGCGTGGTGATTGGCGTTCACGACGCTGCCTCCATCGAGCGCATGCTCCCGGAGCGAGACGCGCTCGTGCGTCAGCTCCAAGGCAGCGGCCTGACGGTGCAATCCATCCAAATCGTTGCCCAGAATGAACTCGGCACCGTTCTTGCTCCCTCTGGTCCCGTTGGCAGGCCCCGAGCGTTTGTGGAGCCTGACCGACTGCCGGACGACAAAGAGAAAACTCGCCGGCGCACTTCTCGCAAGTTGAACCTCATTGGTTGAGTAACATGGTGGATCCCGTCAGCTCCAATTCAGCACCTGCCGCGTCGAGTTTGACGAGCGCGTTGGGCGGCAATCAGGCCATGGGCAAAGATGCCTTCCTGAAGCTTCTGGTTGCGCAGCTGAAGAACCAGGACCCGCTCAAGCCGCAGGACGACTCCGCGTTCGTCGCGCAGCTCGCCCAGTTCTCCTCACTCGAGCAGACAATGGGGATCAACAGCCGACTCGATATGTTGTCGGCGCAGAGTCAGGGTCTGCAAAATTCGCAGATCGTGAGTATGGTCGGCAAGGAAGCGGCCGTGAAAGGCTCGCTCGTGACTTCTGACGGCACTGGCATGGGTGTGCCGGTCGCCTTCTCGCTGTCGGGTGATTCCGACAAGACGACGGTGCTGATCCAGGATCAATCAGGCAATACCGTCCGCAAGATCGATCTCGGCTCGAAGAGCGCCGGGATCGCGCGCATCACCTGGGATGGGCGCAACGACGCAGGCAACATTCAGCCAGCTGGTACTTACCAGATCACGGTCCAAGCCCAGAACGCACAGGGCTCGGCAGTGAGCGTCTCCCAAGAAACCACGGGCACCATCATGTCCGTGTCTTTCGATAAAGGTTATCCGGTCCTCAACCTCGACACAGGGGTGAGTGTACCGGTAGCTGACCTGCTTCAGGTCAAATCTCCACCAAACACCAGCAAACCGTAACACGCAGCCCTACCGGGAGGACTCCATGGTTCTCAGAGCAATGTATTCAGGCGTATCTGGCCTACGCGCCGAGGGAGAAGCCCTCGGTGTTGTCGGCGATAACATAGCCAACGTCAACACCGTCGGTTTCAAGAGTCAGCGAGCCGTCTTCGAAGACGTACTCGGTCACTCGATTCTAGCCGGCACTTCTTCGGCCCTGCCGGGCTCCGGCGTACGCATCGGCGACATTCAGCAGATGTTCACGCAGGGCACGCTCTCCAACACGGGCGTCTCCACGGATCTCGCGCTGAACGGCGACGGCTTCTTCGTGGTGAAGGGCGCGGTCGACGGCATCACCGGCGACTTTTACACCCGTGCCGGGCAGTTCTCGCTCGACAAAGACGGCTACCTCACGAATTCGCAGGGCCTACAGGTTCAGGGCTACGCGGCAAACGGTGACGGCACGTTCCAGGCCGCTCCGTCTTCCGTGAAGGCGCCCACCGCGTCGCTACCGGCGCGTGCCACGACCAGCATGACGGTCTCGGCCAACCTCGACGCCACCGCTGCGGTTCCCACCTGGGATGCCACTCAGCCCGCGCAAACCTCGAATTTCTCGACATCTCTCACGGTATACGACTCGCTTGGCAACAGCCATTCGCTCGACGTGTACTTCAACAAGACTGCGGACAACACCTGGGACTATCACGCCATGGTGAATTCCGCGGACCTGAATCCGCCCGGTACCGGCTTCACCGAAGTCGGCACAGGCACGCTGGCGTTCACGACGAACGGCGCGCTCGATTCGATGACGACCACCACGCCGATCTCCGTCAGCTTCGGTGGCGGCGCGACCGGTGCCCAGGCGATCAACCTCAACTTCGGCACGCCGATCACTCCGGCTCCCGGCGGCACCGCCGGCACCGGTCTCGATGGCACGACGCAGTTCGGTTCGCCGTCCGCGGTCTCGAGCCAGACCCAAGACGGCTACGCTTCCGGGGACTTCTCCGGCGTATCCGTCGACGGGCAAGGCGTCGTGATGGGCCTCTACACGAACGGGCAGAAGCTCGCGATCTCGCAGCTCGCGATCGCGAAGTTCCGCTCGAACGACGGCCTCGGCCGTGCGGGTCAGAATCTCTGGATTCAGACTCGTGAGAGCGGCACCGCGGCACTCGGCACTGCCGCGAGCGGCGGGCGTGCGGCGGTCTCCTCGGGCGCACTCGAAGGCTCGAACGTCGACCTCGCTGAAGAGTTCGTCGGTCTCATCCAACACCAGCGCTCCTTTTCGGCCAACTCAAAGACCATCACTACAGCGGATGAAATGCTGCAGGAGCTCATCAACATCAAACGTTGATGAGATTCACGGTACCCGCCCATAAGGTTCGGACAAGCGTGCCATGGAACAGGCTGCGGTCGAAGGTCCTCGGGTGGAGAAAAAAGGCAAAGGCCGTATGGTCGGGATCCTGGTCGCCCTGGTACTCGTATTGAGTGCCGGGGCGGCTGGGGCCGTGTTTGCCCCGCGTCTCCTCTCCAAAGGACACTCCAGTGATAAAGCGCATCCCGCTGACGGGGAGGCGGAGGGCGCTCAGGAAGAATCGGCCGACGCTGAGCCCGAAAAGAAAGACGGCGAGTCGGAGGAGCCAGCAGAGGCTCCCAAGAAGAAGTCCGAAGGCCCGATAGGCGAGGTTGCAGAGCTTGCGCCCGTCGTGTCGGACATCAAGGCTCAGGACGGCTCGCTGCGTCACATCAAAATCCAGCTCGCGGTAGAGATGCCCAAGGGCAAGACCGCCGAAGAGTTCAAGCGATTCATGCCATTTGCGCGCGAGGCATCGATTGCATACCTGCGCGGACAAGATTTCGACAGGCTCTCGGATGCCAAGAGTTTCGACGCCATTCGCAAGGAAATTCAAGCCGAGGTCGTCAACGCGGTCGGCAAAGCGCACGTACATCGCGTACTCATCACCGACTTCGTCGTGCAATAGGAAGGGATGCTGAAGCGTGGGCCAAAGTAGCACTGCGCGAGAGGCAGACCGTTCTGATCGAAGGGCGGATCCGCCCAAAGAGTTCAAGCGACTCGACCTCACGGGTCGCGAACGGCGCCTGCGCGGCGCCATGCAGGCGATGACGCGCTTGGCGGCCAATTTTGCGCGTGCCGCGCGTCGCGCACTGCCCTTCCTCGTGAAGCGACGCAGTCGGTTGTTGCCCGGTGCCGTCGTTTTCGCCGACATGGGACCCAATGCGCGCATCGTGCAGAGTCCGGTCTACGAGCTATTGTTCGAAGAACCGGATGGCCCAGCGCGCGCGAGCCTGTTCTTCAACACCGACGCCGTAGCCGTGATTTTGGAGGGCGTCCTCGGCGGGGCCGGGGAGAGCTCCGGTTCGGCACTCGGGTCCTCGCTTTCGGTCGCCCAGTCGGCGCTGGTTGCACGCGTGACCAAGCAGCTGGCCGAGGACTTCGTGCGCGCGGTGCGCGACGAGGTCGGTCTCACCGTGCGCCTCAGCTCCGCGAAGGCGATTTCGGCGGGGGATGAGCGGGACGTCAATATTGGTGATGGTTTGGGCGTGGATTGCACGTTCGACGGTTTGGCGCCCGGAGCCAAGGTGTCCCTCGCCATGGGCGCTGAAGCGCTCGAGTCCGCGCTCAAGGACAAAGAGGGTGGGGAGGCCGCGCTCGGCGACCCGCGCTTCGTAGAAGCCTTGCATGAAGTGCCCGTCGAAGTGGTGGCGGAACTCGGTCGACTGTCGCTCGGCTTGCGGCGGCTCTTGACCCTTCAGCCCGGCCAGGTGTTGCGGCTGTCTACGGCGGTGGATGACGCCGCGCTGATTCGCGTCGGGGGCGTCGCCAAGTTTAGTGGCTCTCCCGTGATTTCGCGCGGGCAGCTCGCGATACAAATCAAAGCGCGGCACGAAGATTGAATCTATCGGGGGCATGACCGACCCGAACCACGGGGACAAGGGCTCCGTCCCCCCAAAACATCCCACCTCTAGCGCCGCCCAATCCTTCGATCCGGCGTCGTTCGCCCCCGGTCGCGGCGGCGACTCGCTGGCGTTCGTGATGGACGTGCCTGTCGAGCTCACCATCGAGCTTGGCAGAAAGCAGGTAAAAATTGGGGAAATCCTGCGGCTCGGCCCCGGCTCGGTGCTGGAACTCGACAAGGCGAACGGCGAACCGCTCGACGTCTACGTCAACAATCGCTTGGTGGCGCGAGGTGAGGCGGTCGTCTTGGGCGAGCGCTACGGCATCCGCCTGATCGAAGTCTTGGTTGGCGACGAGAACGGGGGGTCGAAAGCATGACACTTGCGCGTCAGCCGTTCAGCGTTCTGTTTCTGGCGCTGGGCCTCGCGGTGGGAGTGTCTACCGAACGCGCCCACGCCGACACCTTGGGCGCTGCCACGCCTCCGGCTTCTGTCGCGAGCGCCGCAGGCGGTCCGACGGCCTCGAGCGGCGCTGCTCGCCCCTGGCTCAAGGCCGCGCCAGCCAAGAAGGCCGTCGCTCCGGCCCCGACCGAACACCCGCTGCGGCTGGCGCTCATGGTTGGTTTGGTCGCAGGGCTCGGCGTGTTTGCCGTGCTGCGACGCAAGCGCCAACAGGGCGTCGCCAAGGCAACGCGCGCGGATCTGGAACTCGTGAGCGCGGCTCGAGTCGGCAACAAGGCGCAAGTGGTCGTGGTCAGCGTCGGCGGCCGCAAATTGTTGCTCGGAGTCACCGAGACCGAAATCAGCCGCTTGGCGTGGCTCGACGCGGATGTGACCGCCGAAGAGCCTGAACAGAGCGACGCCTTTGAGTTCGGTGCCGAAGCGCAGGCGCCCGCGCCGGTGACCGTGGCGAGCGTCCTCGACGATGGGCCGCGCAATGCTCCGGCACCCGCCCCCGCGGCAGCCGCCCGAGCTCGCCCCGCGCCGGCTCCCGCGCGCAGCAAAGTCGCCAACGCTCCCCCAAAGCGCTTTCGTGACGCGCTGCTCGGGGCGCTCGGTCAGCGCGCGACTAGCGAGCCCGTGGATGCCGCAGTCACAATCGCCGAGTCCACGCGGGATGTGGTCACGCGCGCTGGCCCTCCGGTTGCCACTCCGGCGGCAGTGTCGATGGTCGATGTCGAAGGGCAGGCGCGCGGTCTCGTGATGCGCCTCCAAAAGCGAGCATGACTCCGGTCTCCGCGAGCTCACTGCCGACTAGCGGCCAGATCATGGAGACGGCGGGCCTCGCCCCGTCGCTCAAGATCCTGCTAGCGCTCACGCTGTTGGCGCTGTTGCCGGCCATCTTGCTGGCATGTTCGTCCTTCGTGCGCACGGTCGTGGTGTTGTCGTTCGTGCGCCAGGGGATTGGGTCTCAACAAAGCCCGCCAAGTCAGGTCGTGCTGGGCTTGGCGCTATTTCTCACGGCATTCACCATGGCGCCCGTGGCCGAGGAAGTGAAGCGCGTGGCGGTGGAGCCTTACCTCGCAGGACAGATGAATGACTTTCAAGCGCTCGAGGTCGGTGCGCTGCCCGTGAAGCGCTTCATGCTGCGACAGACACGCGAGGCCGATCTCAAGCTCTTTTACGACGCGACGGATACCGCGCTGCCGCAGACGCCGGAAGACGTGCCGATGCGGCTCGCCATGCCTGCCTTCGTGGTCTCGGAGCTCACGACCTCCTTCCACATGGGCGTGATCATCCTGTTACCCTTTCTGGTAGTGGATCTCGCGGTGGCTTCGTTGCTGATGAGCATGGGCATGATGATGGTGCCGCCGACCAGCATCAGCTTGCCGATCAAGCTGCTTTTGTTCGTGCTCGTGGACGGCTGGAATCTGGTCGCTGGGTCAATCCTGAGGAGCTACTCATGACGGTCGATGGCGCGGTCGAACTCTTCAAAAACGCCATTCTCGTGGCCGCTATGGTCTCTGGACCCGCGCTCGCAGTGGCGCTGATTATGGGCCTGATCGTCGGCGTGTTGCAGGCCGCCACTCAGGTGAACGAAGCCAGCATCAGCTTCGTCGTGAAGCTCTTGGCGGTGGGTGCGACCTTCGCCGTGCTGGGCTCGTGGTCCATGACCAAACTCGTCGATTATACCGGGCGAACCATCGCGAGTATCGCCAACGTGACGCGGTGATCGACTTCGACAGCCTCATGCGCAGCGAGGCTGCGGGCTTCTCGCTCGAGGCGGTGCGCATTTCGGGGGTCGTGATCGCGGCGCCGCTCGCGTGGTCCGCAGCGCCAACCCGCGTGCGGGCAGCCCTAGTCGTGCTGTTGACCGTGACTGCCCACGGCCAAGCCGTGGTCCCCCCAGAAGTGCGCGACTCGGTCTCACGCATCGCGAGCGCCGTCGGTAGCGAGTTCCTGCTCGGGATCGCGATCGGCATGATTGTTCGCCTCAGCGTGGCCGCGGTCGAGGTCGCGGCCGAGCAAATCGCGCTGATGATGGGGCTCGGGATCGCGCAGGTCTTCGATCCGCAGGTTCACGGCTCCCACAACGTACTCGGCGGGATCCTGCGAAACTTCGCACTTTTGGTGGCCGCCGCCGTGGGACTGCATCGCGTCGTGCTGGGCGCGACCATCGCAAGCTTTCGGGGCATCCCGCCGGGGTCCCTCAGCGACATTGGTAACTACGGCCCGATGTTTTCGACCCTCGGTGGTTTGGTCTTTTCAACGGGTGTTCGCCTGGCCATGCCGGTCATCGCGGTGCTCTTGATGACCCAGGTCGGGCTCGCGTTCGTGTCGCGCGCGGCTCCGACGATGCAGGTCTTCTCGGTAGGGTTCGCGGTTACGCTCGGCGTCGGGTCGTTCGTCTTGCTGCTCGTATTACCGGATCTGGCCTCTGAAATCGCGGCCGAGATGTCGCAGGTTCACGTGCGGATGGACGCCTTACTCTCGCTCGCTCAAGGGGCCCCCCCGTGAGCGAAGATACCGAGAAAACAGAAGATGCGACCCCAGAACGGCGGCGCAAAGCGCGCGAAGAGGGTCAGTTTCCGCGTGCCCGCGACTCGGGCGCGGTGGTTGGTACGATCGCCGTCCTGCTCACCATAGGCGGGCTTGGCGCTAGTTTTTGGGGCCTGCTCCGCACCTTCACTCGGCGCTGTTTCTCCGAGGGGCTGGCTTTCCGCGGCGCAGGTCTCGAATACCTCGGCCGCGAGCTGCTCAGCGTGTTGGCGGCAGCGACGCTCCCCGTAGCGGCTGCCGCGGCCGTTGGCGGGATTTTGGCCGGGATCGCCGAGGCCGGTTTTCACCCCAATTTCGATTTGGCTGCTCCCAAATTCGAGCGTCTCGACCCCATCGCCAAGCTCGGCCAGATGCTGTCACCGAAGGCCGCGCTCGCCAACATTGCGCTGTCGTTGATGCGCGTGGCGGTGGTGGCGTTGGTCACGTATTCAATCCTCAAGGGTGATTTCAACTTGCTCGCGCGCTTGTCGCGGGCGCCGGTCAGCGCCGCGGCCGCCCAGATTCTGGACGTGATGTTGCGGCTCGCCCTGTGGGCCACCTTGTCGCTCGCGGTGCTCACGGGCGTCGACTACGTGAACTCCTGGTTTCGCCACGAAAACCAGATCAAAATGAGCATCCAGGACATCAAGGACGAGCTCAAGTCGCAAGAAGGTAGCCCGCAGGTCAAGGCCCGCCAGCGCGCGCGAGCTCGCGAACTCTTGCGCAAAGGTTTGCGTAAAGGCGTCAAAGAGGCGAGCGTGATCGTCACCAATCCCACGCACATCGCGATCGCGCTCCGCTATCGTCCGGCCGAGGGCGCACCAGTCGTGACCGCGAAGGGCTACGACGACGTGGCGCAGCACATCAAAGAGCTCGCCAAGGACTTTGACGTGCCCATCGTCGAAAACAAGCCGCTCGCCCGCGCTCTCGCCGAAAAGGTGAAAGTCGGCAAGGTGATTCCGATGGACCTGTTCGTGGCCGTCGCAGAAGTGTTGGCGTTCGTGTACCGCGCGCGCCGCCGCGGCCTCCGCGCTTGAAGGCTGTCCGCGGCGAGCGAGCGTGGTAGAGGTCCGAGGTTAGCCATGGCTTCTCTCCCCGCACATACTTTCGAGCCGCTCGATCGCGACTATTTGGGCTTCATCTTCGATTGCGACGGCACCCTGGCCGACTCGATGCCGCTGCATTTGCAGGCTTGGCAAATGGCCCTCGCAAGCTACGGCGCTGGTTTCGACTTCAGCTGGGAGTTGATGCTGAGTCGCGCTGGGAAAAGCTTGGAGGTAACGGTGGGAGAGCTGAATCTCCAGTTCGGAACCAAGCTCGATCCCGACGCGGTCGCGGCGCTGCAGCGGGCGACTTACGCGAAGTTGCTCCCCCAGGTGCAGGCGATCGAGCCGGTCGTGGCCTTCGTTCGCAGCGTTTCCGCGCGCTTTCCCTTGGCGGTTGCCTCCGGTAGCGACGCCCGCACGGTCGAAGCCACGCTTGATTTGCTAGAGCTCCGCGCCGCGTTCCCCGTCGTCGTGACGGCCGCCGATGTCGTTCATGGCAAGCCGGCGCCCGACATGTTCCTGCTGGCCGCCGAGCGCATCGGCGTCGCGCCCGTCGATTGC
>JAEUAF010000857.1 GCA_019695485.1 Sorangium sp. | reverse complement strand
CCGGGTGAGGTGCCTGCGGCGGAGTCGCCTGCCCCGGGGCGGCTGCCGGTGCGCGATCCGAGGTTCGAGTCGGAGCCGTGCGTGCCGGGTGTGCCGGCTTCTTCATCGTCGTCGTCGTCGAGTTCGTCGAGGGGTTCGTCGAGTGCGGCGAGTAGGTCTTCGGGGAGGACAGCTTCGAGTTCGGCTTCGGGTGACAGGCGTTCGGTCACGCCCATTTGGCGGCTGCCGAGGACACGCTGTTCGGCTCTGCCCAGCAGTGCCGCGAGATCGTCGCTGAGGATGCCCTGCGTGGATGCGGTGCCGAGATCGGGCCCTGCGGGGTTCGAGGAGGTCGCCGCGCGCGGAGCGGCGGGTTCGCTCATGCGGTTCGGGGTGAGTGCGCTCGCGCCGCCGCCGAGGCTCGGCAGGTTGCGCGGGCGCGCGCGGGTGTCGTAGCGGTAGGGGCGGCGAGTGGCGGCGACCAAGACGGGAACGCGGTTGCCTTGTGGGATCGTCGAGGGTCGACCGAGTCGTCCGCTCGAGGGGCCGATCAGGGTCTCGACTTTGCGGAGCAAGCCGTACACTTCGACGGGCCGCACGAAGATGCCGCTGCTCTGGCGCGCCACGCGCTCGGCTTGGTCGTCGAGTGTGCGACCTGGCTCACCGAGGAACAGCACGTCGACGGTTTTGCCGCTGTCGGTTTCGCGCATGCGCTCGATGGCGTCGAGCGCACCCGGTGCATCGGCGTCACACAGCACGAGCGACGGGCGCTGCACGGTGACGCGCCCCACCAGCAACCCGAGTGGGACATCGACGGTGAGGTAGCCGCGCGCGCGCAGGGTCGCGGTCAGCCGTTCCGCCTCGGCCGACGCGTCGCTCACGAAGATCAGGGCTTCGGACGGCGCTCCGCCACTCCTGTCACTGGCGGGAGTGGGATCTGCCGGCACCCGGGCATCTTACGTTAGCCCTTCGCCCCGGTGCCACGGTCTTACTCGTCGCGTTCGTCGCGTTCGTCTTCTTCGGCGGCCGGCGCTGCGGCGTCCGGGCGCTCCTTATCGAAGCCGGCCATGCGCAATGCGAGCCGCTCACCCATTTTCAGCCAAAAGCGGGCCGAAAGGATGGCGACCACCATGAAAGTGACGAGGCCGAATTCTCCGGCGTTCAGTCCGAACACGTGAGGATACTATCCGACATCGGATGGTCCTGCCTCCACGAACCCCTATGCAGCCAAGTCCGCCCCCAGCGCTCGCCGACGAGTTCGACTACGTGGTCGGTCTCGGTTCGAACCTCGGTGAGCCCCAGGCCCAGCTCGAACGCGCTGCCGTGCGGCTGGCGGACCTCGGCGTTCTCGTCGGGCTGTCGGCGATTTATGAGAGCGCGCCGCTCGGCCCGCCGCAGCCTCACTACTTGAATGCGGCCGGCCGACTGCGCACGCCGCTCGGCCCGCGGGCGTTGCTGGAGGCGCTATTGGGGATCGAGCGCGAGGCGGGTCGCGAACGGCGGGTGCGTTGGGGGCCCCGAACCCTCGATCTCGACATCCTCTGGATGAGCGGCCGTAGCTGGGACGAGCCCGGCCTGAGCATTCCGCACCCGGAGCTTCCCAGGCGTGCGTTCGCACTCCTTCCTCTGTTGGATGTGGCGCCGGATGCCACGGACCCCGCCGGCGAGCAGTACGCCAAGTTGCTCGAGAGCGTCGACTGCAGCGAGGCACGTCGCGTGGCTGTGTTTCGGCAGCCGATCACCACGAATACTCGGGGTTTTTCGGTCTCAAGCTGAGCCGGTCCACGGTTCGAATGGACACTGAAAATCAATGCCTCTGGAACGCTCAACCCAGTATGGACACGGCGACAGCATGATGGTACGAGCCGCCCGCTTGCCGGCGATGCACAGCCATTTGGCGCAGAAGCCGGCTGCCGATTCGGCCGAAGGGCCTCAGCAATGACTTCGATCGACCTTGCCGTGGGCAACTCCAGCGTCACGGGCCTCGTCGCGATGAGCGGCGGCGTCACTCTGGATTTTGACAACACCGTCATCTTGCAGGCTGCGCTGTTTACGCTGCTGCTCCTGATTTTGAAGCCGTTGTTGTTCGACCCGATGCTGCGCATCTTCGCCTTGCGTGAAGAGCGTACGGATGGCGCGCGCGCAACGGCCCGCGAGCTGCAGGAGCGCGCGGGTGAGCTGCTCTCCAAGTACGAGAGCGAGCTGGCTCGTGTCTCGCGCGCGGCCGCCGAGGAGCGCGACAAGCTGCGCGCCGAAACCGCCAAGCTCGAAGCCGAGATCATGCGCGAGGCGCGCGATGCCGCCGCCAAGATCATCGACGAGGGTCGGAAGAGCATCGAGGCCGAGGTCGCCAAGGTGCGCTTCGACCTCGGGCGCGAGTCCGAACGCACCGCCTCGATGATCGTGTCGCGGGTGCTCGGCCGGGAGATCCAGTGATGAAGCGAGCATTCGTTGCTTTGGTTTTGGCGCTCGGTCTCACGGTTCCCGCGATTGCGTCGGCGCAGCATCAGGCCCCCGAGCCTGAAACTACGCTGATTGCCGCTCCGCCGGGAGCCGCTGAGCACGGCGCCGCCGAACATGGAGGCGAGCACGAGCACGCCGCCACCTTCGACGACGTGAACTGGTACTTCGGGTTGCTCGGTGAGAAGGACGGCGTCGAGCCGGACTTGCTCTACCGGCCGAAGGGCATGCCGGTGCCATTCGCGGCGCTCGCCTTCGACACGCTGCTCCTTTACTACGTGCTCTATCGCGTCTTCGGCCGCACCGTGATGGACGGCTTGCGCAAGCGCAAAGAGGGCATTTTGCGCGGCATGGAAGAAGCCGCGAAGATGAAGCGCGAAGCCGAAGGCCAGCTCGCCTCCTATGAAGAGCGGCTCGCGAAGATCGACCAAGACATCGCGCGCATTCACGAGGAGACGCGGGCCACGGCCAAGGCTGAAAGCACACGCATCCTCGCCGAGGCCAAAGAGCGGCGTGTGCGCATGGAGCGCGACGCGCACCAGCTCGTGACCCAGGAATTGAAGGCCGTCCGCGAGACCCTGATCGACACCATGATTGCGAGCGCGCTTTCTTCCGCCGAGAAGTCGCTGACCGAGCGGCTCACCGAGCAGGATCATCAACGCTTTGGGGACGAGTACCTGGCCGGCATCAAGGGCGCTGGCGCGGCACTGCGGGGGCGCCTATGAGCAGCCACACCGCCGTCGCTCTGCGCTACGGGCGAGCGATCTTCGAGCTCGGCGTCGAAAGCGGCACGCTGAGCGAGCTCGTCGATAAAATCGGGCGCTTTGCGAGCCTCTACGACGAGAGCGAGGAGCTAAAGAGTGTGCTCGACAATCCGCTCGTCGAGCTCGAAAAGCGCGAAGCCATTCTCGCGGACGTGGCTCAGGCGGTCGGCCTGAGTGGCGATGGCTTGAACGCGATGCGCCTCTTGGCCTCGCGCCACAAGCTCGCCGCGCTGCCCGAAATTGCCAAGAAACTCGGCGCGCTGTCGGACGAAAAGGCCGGCATCGTGCGCGCGACCGTCACGGCCGCCACGCGCATGCCCGAGTCGTTCTACGAGCGCCTGAAGGCGGAGCTCGAGAGCGCCACCGGGCGCCGCATCGTGATCGAGCGCCGCCAAGACCCAGCGCTGATCGCCGGCGTGGTGACGCGCATCGGCGACAACACCATCGACGGTTCTGTCCGTGGTCGTTTGGGCGAAATCGAACGATCGTTGCGTGCCTACTAGCGGTCCCTGCCGAGCGGACCCACCCTGCCTTGATTCTCCTTCAATCGATCCTTCCCGTACGAGTCTGAGAGACCAGCCATGCAGCTAAGCGCCGACGAGATCTCCTCGATCATCAAGAAGCAAATCCAGAACTTCGACCGGGCCGCGCTCGTCAGTGAGACGGGTACCGTGTTGAGCTGCGGTGACGGCATCGCGCGCGTGTACGGTCTCGAATCGGCGCTGGCCGGCGAGCTCGTCGAGTTCCCGGGCAGCATCTACGGCTTGGTGTTGAACCTCGAGCAGGAC
Source organism: Sorangium sp. (assembly GCA_019695485.1). Taxonomy (GTDB): domain Bacteria; phylum Myxococcota_A; class Polyangia; order Polyangiales; family Polyangiaceae; genus PMG-095. The sequence goes on along the minus strand of JAEUAF010000857.1, from coordinate 14,909 downwards.
AACGTCGGCATCGCCGTGCTCGGTGACGCCACGGCCGTCCGCGAGGGCGACATCGTGAAGCGCACTGGGCGCATCGCCGAGGTGCCCGTGGGCGAAGCGGTCGTTGGCCGCGTCGTGAACGCGCTCGGTCAGCCCATCGACGGCAAAGGCCCGATCGAGTCGAAGCTCCGCCGCCGCATCGAGGTGAAGGCGCCCGGCATCATCGGTAGTCAGCCCGTGCGCGAGCCGATGCAGACCGGCATCAAGGCCATCGACGCCATGATCCCGATCGGTCGCGGTCAGCGCGAGCTCATCATCGGCGACCGTCAGACCGGTAAGACCGCGATCGCGCTCGATGCCATCATCAATCAGAAGGGCAAAGGCGTCATCTGCGTGTACGTCGCGATCGGCCAGAAGGCGTCGACCGTGGCGCAGGTCGTCGACAAGCTGACGCAATTCGGGGCCATGGAGTACACGATCGTGGTGGCCGCCACCGCGACTGAGCCCGCGCCGCTGCAGTTCTTGGCGCCCTACACCGGCGTCACCATGGGCGAGTTCTTCCGCGACACCGGGCGCCACGCGCTCTGCATCTACGACGATCTCTCGAAGCAAGCCGTCGCCTACCGTCAGATGTCCCTGCTCTTGCGTCGCCCGCCGGGCCGCGAAGCGTACACGGGCGACGTGTTCTACATCCATTCGCGCCTGCTCGAGCGCGCCGCCAAGATGGGCGAGCGCTGGTTCGTGGTGAAGAAGGGCACGCCCATCCCCGAGGGGGATCAGGCCTACCGCGGCGTCGACAACCAGGTTCACATCGGCGAAGAGGGCAAGCACGACGCGCAGAAGTCGCTCGACTCCCGCGCCGACAAGGCCGATCTCGAGCTCAAGAAGGATCCGCACTCGGGCGGCTCGCTGACGGCGCTGCCGATCATCGAGACCCAGGCCGGCGACGTCTCCGCTTACATTCCAACCAACGTGATTTCGATCACCGATGGTCAGATCTTCCTCGAGAGCGATCTGTTCTTCTCCGGCGTGCGCCCCGCCATCAACGTCGGCATCAGCGTGAGCCGCGTCGGTGGCAACGCGCAGATCAAGGCCATGAAGAAGGTGGCCGGTACCTTGCGCCTCGACCTCGCGCAGTTCCGCGAGATGGCCGCCTTCGCGCAGTTCGCGAGCGATCTCGACGCCGCCACGCGCGCCCAGCTCGAGCGTGGTCGTCGTTTGGTCGAGCTGCTCAAGCAGGACCAGTACGTGCCGCTGGCGGTCGAGAAGCAGGTGGTGCTCGTGTACGCCGGCACCCAGGGCTACGCCGACAAGCTGCCGGTCGACTCGCTGCGCCAGTACGAGGAAGAGCTCTACCGCTACATCGACGAGAAACACGCCGATCTGTGGGAGTCGATCCGCACCAAGCGCGAGATCACCGACGATATCAAGGGCACGCTCGACAAGGCGCTCAAGGCGTTCGGCGCGAAGTTCGTGGCCGCGGTCGAGGGCAAGTCGAAGTCGAAGTCGAAAGCCGCCTCGGCCGAGGAGTGACGCTTGGCGAACCTCAAGATCATCCGCAGGCGTATCGGTAGCGTCAAGGGCACGCAGAAGATCACGCGCGCCATGAAGATGGTGGCCGCTGCGCGTCTGAACCGCGCGCAGCAGCGCATTTTGGCTATTCGCCCCTACGCCATCAAGACTCAGCCGGTGCTCTCTGAGGTGGTGGCGTCGGATGACTCTGCGGAGTCGGCTGAGCACGCGCATCCGCTGCTCGCGCGGCGCCCCGAGAAGAAGACGCTGCTCATCGTCGTCACCAGCGATCGTGGGCAGTGCGGCGCCTTCAACCTAAACCTGCTGCGCGCGGCGGAGCGGCTCTGGCACGAGCGCGAGGCCGCCGGGCAGTCGGTGCAGTTTGCGGTGATCGGGCGCAAGGGCCGCGACTATCTGAAGCGCCGCAACGCGCCGATTCTGCACATTTACCCGAGCGTGTGGGACAAGGTCGATCTCGAGACTGCACGCAACGTGGCGCGCACGGCGCTGACGCCGTTCGTGAAGGGCGACTTCGACGCGATTTACCTGGTGTACAACGAGTTCAAGAGCGCGATGACCCAGAAGGTCACGGCCGAGCTCTTGTTCCCGCTGCCTCCGTCCGAATCGGCCGCCAAGCGCGCCGAGGCCAAGGAAGAGTGGGATCGCCATCGCGAGTTCCTCTTCGAGCCCGACAAGAACTCGCTGCTCGAGCGGCTGGTGCCGATGTACGTGGAGATCTCGATCTTGCGCGCGTTGCTGGAGTCGATGGCTTCCGAGCTCGGCGCGCGCATGACCGCCATGGACTCGGCCACCAAGAACGCGGCCGAGATGATCGCGAAGCTCACGCTCGACTACAACCGAGCGCGCCAGGCTGCGATCACGACCGAGCTGATGGAAATCATCGGCGGCGCCGAAGCTCTGCGCGAAGGCTGAGACGCCCGGCTCTCGGGCCGCTGTGCGCGCCGCGCGGGCCGCTGCACGGTTCCAAATTTGAGACGGACGGCGTGCGGTTCGAAGAACTGTGCACGTTCTCTTCACCTCCGAGGCGTTGTCGGGCAAAGTTTTCGCCCATGGCCAAACGCCCGCACGTACTCGGAATGGTCCTCGCTGGAGGAGAAGGAAACCGGCTCTGGCCGCTCACGCGCGACCGCGCAAAGCCAGCGGTACCGTTCGGGGGTTGCTATCGACTCGTCGACTTCGCAATCAGCAATCTAGTGAATGGCCGCTATCTGCGGGTGGCCGTGCTCACGCAGTACAAGAGCCATAGCCTCGATCGGCACATCGCGCAGACCTGGCGCATGTCACCGCTGCTCAACAACTACGTGATGAGCGTGCCCGCGCAGATGCGCCTTGGGCGGCGTTGGTTCGAGGGCTCCGCCGACGCCATCTACCAGAACATGAACCTGATCGCGGACGAAGATCCCGAATACATCTGCGTGTTCGGCGCCGATCACATCTATCGTATGGATCCCGAGCAGATGGTGGATGCGCACATTGCGTCCGGGGCGGGCGTGACGGTAGCAGCCATCAAAGTGCCGCGCAGCGAGGCGTCTCGCTTTGGCGTGCTGGTGCCGGCAGCGGGCGATCGCATCGCGAAGTTCAAGGAGAAGCCGGCGCCCGACGAGATTGACGGCTTGCCCGACGACCCCGACTACGTGTTCGCGTCCATGGGAAACTACGTATTTACGACCAAGACGCTGGTCGACGCCGTGCGCGCGGACGCAGAGAACAAGGAGAGCGCGCACGACATGGGCGGCAACATCATCACCATGTTGGTCGATGCGGGCCGCGCCGCCGTCTACGATTTTGCCAAGAATCGCGTGCCGGGCGCGACCGAGCGCGACGCCGGTTACTGGCGCGACGTCGGCACTCTGGACAGCTACTACGAAGCGCAGATGGACCTCATCAGCGTGCACCCTGTGTTCAACCTTTACAATCAAGAGTGGCCGATTCACACGATGCAGATCTCGCTGCCGCCCGCGAAGTTCGTGTTCGACGACGAGGAGCGGCGCGGCATGGCGGTGGACTCGATCGTCAGCGCTGGCGCCATCGTGGCCGGCGGCGCGGTGCGGCGCAGCATCCTCTCACCGCAGGTGACCGTGCACGCCTCGTCCGTGGTGGAAGATAGCGTTTTGATGCATGGCGTCGAAATTGGGCGTCGCGCCGTGGTGCGCAAGGCCATCCTCGACAAGGGCGTAAAAGTGCCTGCGGGCGCGCGCATTGGGGTCGATCCTGAGGAGGATCGGCAGCGCGGGTTCACGGTATCACCAAGTGGGGTGGTGGTGATTGGTAAGGGGGACCCGGTTCCGGCATAGACAAGTCGCGGCCGTCGTTCACACTCAGACGGTCCGTCGCCCGCGTTTGACGCTCCCCGCACTCGCCCTCCGAGGTTCATTTGCCGTCGAATTCGTCGCTCAGAGTTGCCCTTCTCTCTCGTGAGTATCCCCCTGAAAATTACGGCGGAGCCGGCGTTCACGTCGAGTATCTCGCGCGTGAGCTCGAGCGACGCATCGCGCTCAGCGTGTATTGTTTCGGCGCGCCGCGCGCGGCAGCCGAGGTCAAAGCTGCGTTTCAGCCGTGGGACGCGTTGGCCGGCGAGGCGCCGGAGCTCGCGGCGCTGCGCACGCTGTCTGTCGATCTGTTGATGGCGAAGGCGCTGCGCGGCTCAGAGCTCGCGCACACGCACACCTGGTACGCGAACATGGCGGGCCACCTCGGCAAGCTGATGTACGGCATCCCGCACGTGATGACCTCACATAGCCTCGAGCCACTCCGGCCCTGGAAGGCCGAACAGCTCGCGGGCGGCTACGCGCTGTCGAGTTTCTGCGAGCGCACGGCGATCGAGTCCGCAGACGCCGTGATCGCCGTCTCCTCCGGGATGAAGGCCGACATTCTGCGCGCCTACCCGAGCGTGAAGCCTGAGCGCGTGGCGGTGATTTATAACGGGGTCGACCCCGCGCAGTTCTTGCCGACGGCGGACAGCGGCGTGCTCGCTCGCTATGGCATCGACGAGAAGCGTCCCTATGTGGTGTTCGTCGGTCGCGTCACGCGTCAGAAAGGCATCGTGCATTTGCTGCGCGCCGCGCGGCATCTCTCGAAGGACGCCCAGCTGGTGCTGTGTGCCGGGGAGCCGGACACCGAGGAAATGGGGCGAGAGGTGCGCGCGTTGGTGGCTGAGCTCGAACGCGAGCGCGGTGGCATCGTTTGGATCGAAAAGATGATGTCGCGCCCCGAGCTCGTGCAGATCTTGAGTCGTGCGCGCGTGTTTTGCTGCCCGTCCGTGTACGAGCCGTTCGGCATCGTGAATTTGGAAGCGATGGCGTGCGGGGTTGCCGTGGTGGCCTCGGCGGTCGGCGGTATTCCGGAGATCGTGGTGCCCGGTGTCACCGGCTATCTGACGCCCTTCGAGGGCGACGGCACTCCGAAGAACGAACCGAAGGATCCCGAGCGCTTCGCGCGCGACTTGGCGGCGCAGCTGAACCGCGTGCTCGACGACGAGACCCACGCCAGAGCGCTCGGCGCCGCGGGGCGCGCGCGCGTGCTCGAGCACTTTAGTTGGTCGAACATCGCGGACCAAACCGTCGAGCTTTATCAGCGGCTGGTTCGTACGTAGTCGCGCGGCTCGTCGCGCTGGGCTGCGCGCGTCGTCGCGCGGCTCGTCGCGCTGGGTGGGTGCCTCGCTCAGCACTGCTCACGGAACGTGCAGTCTTGCTCAACCGTGCCGTCGCTGCGCGCGCGGCATGCGGCTTCGCGTGGCAGCGCGCGGACGTCTGCTATCTTGCGCAGGCGCTGGCGCCGAATCGCGAGCGCACGGAGTCGGTGTGCGCATCTTTCTGACCGGAGCTACGGGTTTTATTGGGTCGTACGTGGCCTACGAGCTTTTGTCCGCGGGGCATGAGCTCGTCGTTGCGGCGCGCAATCCGGAGAAACTCCCAGCGCTCTCGCGTCACCCGCGCGTGCGGCGGGTCCAGGCCGAGCTCAAGCAGCGCGGGCTCATGCGCGAGGCACTGCACGGCTGCGAGGCGTGTATTCACGTCGCGCTTGGCTGGGGCGAGACGCCGGTCAGCATGCTCGAGAACGACACCTTGCCGAGCGTCGCGCTCGTCGAAGACTGCGCCGCGCTCGGAGTGCAGAAGTTCATCTACACTTCCTCGACGGCCGCACTCGGGCCCTTCTTCGCTTCGATGAGCGAGCGCGATCCGACGCGCCCTAGCGACTATTACGGCGCGACCAAAGCCGCGACCGAAGCCTATGTGCTCGCCGCTGCGTCGAAGACCGGCATGCGCTGCAATGTGATTCGCCCTGGCTACACTTTTGGCAACCCGGTCGTCGAGGGTGCGACCACGCAGCCCGACCGCCGCTTCCACGAGATCGCGCGCGCCGCCAAACTGGGACACGACATTCGCGTCAAGCGCGGCGACGGCACGCAGTTCGCGTGGGCGGGCGATTTGGCGCGTCTGTATCGCGCCGTGATCGAGTCCGAGCACTCGCGCGAAGTCTACTATGGGCTTGGCGCCACATTTTCGAGCTGGGAGAGCGTGGCCGAAGAGGCCAAGACCCTGGCGAGCTCCAGCAGTCGAATCGTGCTCGAAGGCGAGCCGCGCTCCGCGTGCCTGTTCGACCTCGGCAAGATCGAACGCGATTTCGGCCTAGTTTTCCAGTCGACTGAGCACATCCGCCAGCACCTCGCGTACTTGTTGAAGAACGCGAACTGAACCGTCCAGCGTGCCGTCGACGCGAAGCGTGCCACCGAACACGACGGGCGCGCCGATCAGGGGCTTGCTGGCGTCAATCGCCACTTCGGAAGCCTAGTCGAAAATCGCCACGCTCGACGCGTCGTAGGATCTGCGCGGCGGCGGTAGCCGCTTGTTTGCGAGCAGACTCGGGCTTGGCGACGGCGACCAAGCCCGATGAATACCCATGTACGCGGCGGGTCGAGCTACGCTATAGGGAACACTGAAGGACTTCGACATGGGGCCGAGCGAACTGCTCTTGAAATGGAGTGCCAAGGCGAAGGTGTTCCGGGATGCGCACTACGCCGCCTCTGTGCGGCTGCGCAATCTGCACTACATGCTCGGTTTTCCGACCATCATCTTGTCCGCGGTCGTCGGCACCGCGGTCTTTGCGACGCTCGAGAAATCCGTGGCCTTGGGGCTTCGCGTGGGCGTCGGCTGCATCAGCGTGGCGGCCGCGATTCTCGCGGCTTTGCAGACATTCTTGCGTTTTGCCGAGCGCGCCGAGTTGCATCGCCAGGCCTTCGCAGGCTTCGACTCGATCGTGCGCGATATCGAGTTGGCGCTCGCGCTGGGCGACCAGAGCGACGTCGCCGCGACGCTGCGTGGCGTGAGTAAGCGTTTCAATGATCTGGGGAACGCGCCGGAGCTCTCTTGGGTCGATCAGGTCGTGCAGCGCGCGCGCACTTCGTCGCCTGTGCTCACTAACAGCACCCTGATCTCTGAGCCCCCGCCGCCCGCCGCCCCGAGCGAGTCGACGTCCGTCTAGGCGGCGTCGACTCTGCGGAGGAATCATGACTTTGCCGGTGCAGGTTGGCAGCGTGCTCGCAGGGAAATTCCGGATCGAGCGCGTGCTGGCACAGGGTGGCATGGGCGTCGTGGTCGTGGCGCGTCACCTCGCGCTCGGCGAAGACGTAGCGCTCAAGTTCCTACTGCCGGAGGCGCTCGCCAACCGCGAACTTCAGGCGCGCTTCGAGCGTGAGGCCCGCACGGCGTTTCGCATTCGCAGCGAGCACGTGGCGCGCGTCATCGATGTGGGTGTCTTGGAGGCGGGGGAGCCGTACATCGTGATGGAGTACTTGCAGGGTCAAGATTTGGCTCAGATCCTGCGCACCGAGGGGCCGTTCGACCTGAAGCGCGCCGCAGACTATTTGCTGCAGGCGGGCGAGGCGCTCTCGGAAGCGCACGCGCTCGGCATCGTGCATCGGGACTTGAAGCCATCGAACCTGTTCTTGACCCAGCGTGTCGATGGCTCAGATTGCATCAAGGTCATCGATTTCGGCATTTCGAAGGCCACGCAAGGCGCCGATGGCGAGGCGCTGGGCATGACGCAATCGCTCACTGTGCTCGGCTCGCCGCTCTACATGTCGCCCGAGCAGCTCGCGTCGTCACGCGATGTCGATTCGCGCACGGACATTTGGGCGCTCGGCGTCACCTTGTTCGAGCTGCTGAGCGGTGAGCACCCCTTCAATGCGCAAAGCTTGCCGCAGCTCTGTCACGCGGTGGCGACCACGCAGCCGACCCCCCTCAGTGAACGCCGTCCGGAGCTGCCGCGCGCTGTCGAGGACCTCGTGCGCCGCTGTCTCGCGAAAGATCCCGCCGAGCGCTTTCAATCGGTCTCGGAGCTCGCCGTGGCGCTCGCCAAGTTCGCACCGAAACGCTCGCGCCTCTCGGTGCAACGCATCACCCGGGTGGCTCGGGCGCGGCGTCCCACGAGCGTTGCCCCGGAAGCGCCTCCGCGTGATTCCGGGCCCGCTTCTGCAGCTGGGGGCGCAGCCGAGAGCACGTTCGCGGAGTTTGGTCGCACGACGCGCTCGCATGGGCGCAGAGGTCTGCGCGCGGCGTGGCTCGGGGGAGGGGCGCTCGCCGTGGTTGGCCTCGTCGGGTGGCTGCGCGAAAGTCCTAGCGTGGTGGCCGAGGTGCATCCGGCTCAGGTCAGCTCGCAGCTGCTGAGCGGAGCGCCGCCCAGCCGCGAACTGTCGAGCGCTGGCCTCGTCGCGTCCGCGCTTCCGCCAACCCCCCCGGTTTCGAGCGCCTCAGCGCCCCCCAGCGAGAACACAGGTGCCCCGCGCTCCGCGCAGGAAGCGCTCCCCGTCTCCCCGCCAGCGAGTGCAGCGCCAGTGCGAACACCGAAGCGTCCCAGCGCGCCGCGCTCGGGCGGCAAGAAGTCTGCGCCGCCCTCCGCCAAGGGCGACCCGATGGGAGGCCGCCTGTGAGTTGCCGGTCCTGTGCGACGCTGCTGAAGCGAACGGCGCTAGCGCTACTCGCGACGAGCGTGGCTTGGTCGCCAAAGCTCGCCTTGGCTGAGGGCCAAACCGACGCGGCAGAGCTCTTCAATGCGGCCGAAGTGCACATGCGGAGCGGCGACTACGCGACGGCGTGTCAAGAATACGCGCAGAGCTATCGCCTCGACGCGCAGCTAGGCGCGCTGTTGCACCTCGCGGACTGCGAGGAGAAGCGCGGCCACGCGGGCAGTGCTTGGCGCCATTTCTCGGCAGCTCGAGCCTGGGCGGAAGAGCGCGGCGACCCGCGCGCTGCCTACGCGAGCTCGCGTGCCGCCGCCCTGGTGGGTCGTTTTGCAACGCTTTCTCTCGACATTCCCGAGCGAGCGCGCATCGCGACGCTGACTATCACCTGCGACGGCGAAGCTCTCCCGGAGTCCGCGTGGAGCGCGCCCTGGTCGCTCGATTCCGGCCCACACCAGATCGAAGCGAGTGCCCCGGATCACCAGACATTTCGAATCAGCATCAGCGTGGGGAGTCTCGGCCGCGCCGTGGTTCAGATCCCCGAGCTTGCGGCGCTAGTGGCGCAGCCTTCCTCAACGAGCCTCGGAGCGGCGGCGCTTCGGAACCCCGAGCTCGTCGCGCCGCGGGCACCCTCGTCGGCGCACGGAAACGGCGCTAGTTCCCGGCAAGGCTCGGAGCGTTTGTCGCGCGCCGCGAGTGTCGCGACATCGGCGCCCGCTGGCGCCACCCCCACGCTGCGTTTGGTCGGGTATTCAGCGCTGGGTGTTGGCGCGCTGCTGCTCGCGGGTGGTGCCGCGTTCGAGGTCACCAAAGGCGTCGCGCTCAGTGAGCGCGACCAGATTTGCCCGACCAGCCGCGATTGTACGCTCGACGAGAAATCACGAATTGACGGGCTCACCGCCGACGCGCGCGCCGCCAACCGGCTCGGCACGGCCGGGCTGATCTCCGGTGCCACGCTGATCGGTGCCGGGGCCGTGCTGGTCCTGTCGAGCGCCCACCGCGAGCGATCGACGGCGCTGATGGTGGTGCCGAGCGCGGGTCAGGGCTGCGCTTTCGCCGAGCTCGTGGGGGCGTTTTGAGATCGAGCGGGCCAAGCCGGGCGCTAGCGGCGGCGTTGGCGTTCGCCCTACCCGCGGCGTGCACGGTGAAAGACCGTCACGTTGAGTTGCGCCAGACCGGCAGCGGCGGCGGCGGAGCCCCCGCTCTTACTGGCAATGAAACGGGCGGCGCTATGACAGCGGGGGATAGCTCGGCGGGCGCCATCGACACCTCCGCGGGTGTCGCCGCCGTCGAGTCGTCGCTCCGTGTGAGTGCGCACTTCGGGTCACTGGAGGGGGCCGCCGGCGCCACCACGGTGGGTATTAGGCTCGTCGAAAGCCAGCTCGAGATGTTGCCTCGCGCTTGCGCAAAGCTTTCTGAGAAGACCGTCTGTGTGAGAGGAGCGCTGTTGCCATGAGAGTTCGGAGATCGTTCGTCGCCTGGGTGCTCGGCCTCGGAGTCGTCGGCGTGTCGGCGTTTCATTGGGGTCGCGCTGTCGCCAGCGGTGCGCCGAGTGTCGGCGCGCTCAATTACAGTGGCGTGCTCGAGGATGCGGACGGCAATCCCCTGGCAGGCACGCACAATATCTTGCTGCAGTTCTGGGGTGACGACACCACGACCGAAAAGCTCTTGTGCACTTTGAACTCCGAGGGACTGGCACTGAGTGCCGGACGCTTCTCGCTGGCGTTGCCAGACACGTGCGCGCCAAGCTTTCAGACGAGCCCGGACGTCTGGGTGGAAGTGTCGGTCGACGGCGCGTCACTCGGTCGCGTGAAGGTCGGAGCCGTGCCTTACGCGCTCGAGGCGACCCACGCGACTGCGGCTGACAACGCCACGACCTTCCGCGTGAGCAAGGATCTGACCGTGCAGGGCAAGCTGCTGCTTGGCTGGCGCGTGTCGACGAGCTGCACCTGGAACGCGACCAGTCTCTATACCGACTGCAGCTGCAACGCGGGAGAGGTGGCGGTGAGCGGCGGTGGCTACTGCGCTGACGGAACGCTCGATGAGAGCCGGGCCGTCCTGAACGGTTCGAGCTTGCCCAGCGTTTGGCGACTCGGCTGCAAGAATTCGAGCGGAACCCGGGTGCCGGTCTCGCTCGCGTCTGGAAGCCAAGCCAGCGTGCAGTGCGCCGTGCTCGCCGCGCGCTGACCCAAAAGGCCGTCCAAAGCGGGTCGAGCAGTTGAATTTTCGCAACAATCCCGGACGGTGCTTGCGAAAAACGCAATAGCCCCTTGCGGAAGTAGAGAAGGGTACGCGCGTGCCTCGGTGCTAGCTTAACTCGGCAAACGAGGTCCCTATGCCCGAGTATCGATCCAGAACCACGACTCATGGCCGCAACATGGCTGGCGCGCGCGCGCTTTGGCGCGCGACCGGCGTGCGTGAAGAAGACTTCGGGAAGCCGATCATCGCGGTGGTCAATTCTTTCACCGAGTTCGTGCCCGGACACGTCCATTTGCGGGACTTAGGACGCATGGTCGCTGAGGAGATTCAGCGTGCTGGGGCCATCGCCCGCGAATTTCACACCATCGCCGTCGACGACGGCATCGCCATGGGTCACGGCGGCATGCTCTACAGCTTGCCTTCGCGCGAGCTGATCGCGGATTCGGTCGAGACCATGGTCAACGGCCACTGCGCCGACGGCATGGTGTGCATCTCGAACTGCGACAAGATCACGCCCGGCATGCTGAATGCGGCGATGCGCGTGAACATTCCCGCCGTGTTCGTTTCCGGTGGTCCGATGGAAGCCGGCAAAGTCGTGTTGCGCGGTAAGACGGTGCACCTCGACTTGGTCGACGCCATGGTGGCGGGCGCAGACACGAAGGTCACGGACGAAGAGTCCGCCAGCATCGAGCGCTCAGCGTGCCCCACCTGCGGCTCCTGCTCGGGCATGTTCACGGCCAATTCCATGAACTGCCTCACGGAGGCGCTCGGCCTCTCGCTGCCGGGAAACGGCACGGTGCTGGCCACGCACTCGTCGCGTAAAGAGCTGTTTTTGCGGGCCGGCCGCACGATCGTGGACTTGGTGCGTCGCTACTACGAAAAAGACGACGCGAGCGTGTTACCGCGCTCAATCGCCAGCATGGATGCCTTCGAGAACGCGATGGCGCTCGATATCGCCATGGGCGGTTCGACCAACACCATCTTGCACCTGCTCGCTGCGGCCAAAGAAGCTGGGGTGCCTTACGATCTCAGCTGCATCGATCGGCTGTCCCGGCGCGTGCCAAACCTCTGCAAAGTGGCCCCGAGCACGGACAAGTACCACATCGAGGATGTGCATCGCGCGGGCGGCGTGATGGCGATCTTGGGCGAGCTCGATCGCGCCGGGCTGATCCACCGCGACACCTACACGGTGCACGAGAAAACGCTGGGCGCCGCGCTCGATCGCTGGGACGTGAAGCGCAACGCCGACGTCCAGAACTTCTTCCGCGCCGCGCCCGGCGGGGTGCCCACCCAGGTGCCATTCAGTCAGAGTCGAACCTTCGACAGCTGCGATCTCGATCGCGCGCAGGGTTGTATTCGCGATGAAGCCCACGCCTACGCGAAAGACGGCGGCCTGGCTGTGCTCTACGGCAACCTCGCCGAACAGGGCGCAGTGGTGAAGACGGCTGGCGTCGACGCGGCCATCCTCAAGTTCACGGGCAACGCGCGTGTCTTCGAGAGCCAGGAGGACGCTGTCGAGGGCATTCTCGCTGGCAAGGTGCAGGCGGGCGACGTGGTGGTGATTCGTTACGAGGGGCCGCGCGGCGGTCCGGGCATGCAAGAGATGCTCTATCCCACGAGCTATCTGAAGAGTCAGGGGCTCGGCAAAGTGTGTGCGCTGATCACCGATGGGCGCTTCTCTGGCGGTACTTCTGGGCTCTCGATTGGTCATGCTTCGCCCGAGGCCGCCGAGGGCGGCACCATCGCTTTGGTGCGCGAGGGCGATCGCATCGAAATAGACATCCCCGAGCGCGTGCTGCGGCTCGCCGTGAACGACGCGGAACTCGAGAAGCGCCGTGAAGAGCAGCGTGCGCGCGGCAAGGACGCTTATACGCCCGTCAACCGCCAGCGCAGCGTGAGCACCTACCTCAAGGCGTACGCGGCGTTGGCGACCAGCGCCGCGCACGGTGCGGTCCGCGATGTCTCGAGGCTCACCATGCCTGGGGTGCGGTAGCATTTCGAACCTCGCTGCCGCGAACCCTCCCGAGCGCAACGCCGAGCTCCTACGCCTGTTGGCGCTCGGCGTGCTGCGCTTGCTCGCGTTCGGGATGTTACGCTTGTTTGCCTTCGGCGCGCTTTGTCTGCTTTCGCTCGGCGTGCTGTGCGCGCCCGGCTGCTCGCGTCACCGCGCCGCGGACGACGCCTCCTCGCGCCAGGCGCGCTCCCGGATCGCAGCAGCCAGCGCAAGCGCACCCGGCGTCGCTGCGGCCATCGTGGTCGAGGACTACGAGCGCGGCATGGAAGAGCTCAAATCGGGTCCCCTCGCGCACCCTTCGCTGACGGACGATCCCGAAAGCGGCGGCCATATCCTCACGGTGTCGTTTGACGCGACGCACGAGGAAGCAGCGAGCCGTGATACGTGGTCCGTGCCGCGCGTCCGTGATTGGAGTCGAGCGCGCGCCCTTCGTCTGCGCGTTCGACCCGAGCGCGCGATCGCGCTCAGCGTTTCATTCATCGACGGGAACGGGCTCGGGTTCACACAGCGAAGCGCCGTGCTCGAGGCATCGAAGTGGCAGGTCGTGACGCTCGCCGTTGCAGACTTTTGGTTCAACCACTACGCCCAGCCGGACAAGAGTGCTGCACCGCCCGAGCTCCACGCTGTCAGAGCCTATGGCTTTGCCCCGATCACCACGGATGCCGGCGTACTTGCGATTGACGACATCGCGCTCGTGCCCTGAATTTTCGCTAGTTTGCTGAAATCGCCGTTGCGCGCAGAAAGATTGTTTCTGTGCGGTCGCGCGAGTCAATTTAGCAAAGCACGGATTCCGCCACCGCGCGCGTTTTGGTTGACAAGCCCGCGGTCCGGCGTTGCCGGCAAATCAGCTTGCGACCTCTGCCTGTGAGAAGTACACACGTGAGCGAGCGCATCGCTCCGAACCGCATCGAAGCGGAAGAAAGGTGGCGCCCTGACGTCTGCGAGTTGGGATCCAAGTTTCTCGATGCCGTTCGCCAAGGGCGAGCGCATCGGAGACAAGTACGAAATCGACGACCTCATAGGAACGGGAGGGATCGGCTTCGTAGCTTCGGCGAAACACATCGAGCTCGGCGAGCGCGTCGCGATCAAGTTCTTGCGGCCAGAGTTCCAGAGCCACGAAGAGGCAGTGCGCCGCTTCGGGAGCGAGGCGCGGCTCGCGGCCAGTATCCGTAGTGACCACGTGGTGCGCGTGTTCGACGTCGGAACGCTGCAAAATGGCGCGCCTTTCATGGTCATGGAGCTCTTGCACGGCCGGGACTTGGCGCAGCTGCTAAATGCGCGAGGCTGCCTCGAAGTCGAACTCGCCTGCAGTTACGTACTGCAAGCGTGCGCTGCGTTGGCCGCCGCCCATGCCTGTCGCGTCATCCACCGCGACATGAAGCCCGACAATCTGTTCCTGGCGAGGCAGGGCTTTGGCTCCGAGGTCATCAAGGTTCTCGACTTCGGAATTTGCAAGCGTGAGCCCGACGCGCAGACGATCACGCGCACCACGACCGCTGTCGGCTCTCCGACGTACATGGCACCTGAACAGATTCGTGCGGCACCGGACATCGATGGCCGTGCCGACATTTGGTCGCTCGGTTGCGTGCTTCACGAGCTGCTCACTGCGCGACATGCGTTCGATGCGCCCACCTTGATGCAAGTGTGCGCCGTGGTGTTGGAGAAGGCGCCGCTGCCAGTGCGCGCACTGCGCGCGGAGCTCCCGGTCGAGCTCGAGCGCGTCATTTTGCGCTGCCTCGAGAAGGACCCGGCGTTGCGCTTCCAAAATGCCGCCGAGTTGGCTTTGGCGCTGGCTCCCTTCGCCTCTGAACGTACGCGCGCGCTGGCCGCGCATTGCTCTGAAATACTAATAAATTCCGGCCGCTTGCAGGCTTCTGAGCCGCCGCCCCCGGTTTCCGTGAGGGAACCCGTTCCGCCCTCGACCTCGGTTCAGGAGCCCGTGGCAGAGGCACGCGCGCTGCCGGCGGCGCCGCGGCCCACGCCCGCGACGACGGAGCTATCTTCGACCGGGCTTGCGGCCACTCAGCTCGAGAAGCGTGCACCCCTCGAGAGTCTGCTCGATGTCGAAGAAATCGTGCAGCCGTCGAGGCAGGCTCCCGACTCCACCATCCCTGTCGCGCTGAGCTCTGATGAACGCGCGCCCGGAGCCGATTCCGTGCTCGCCCGTCGCGTTCGTCGGCTGACGCATCGGGCCAGGAAGAGCGTGCGCATGAGCTCATTCGGGTT
>JAEUAF010000822.1 GCA_019695485.1 Sorangium sp. | reverse complement strand
AGCGCGCCGAGGACGAGCGCGAGGCGCAAGCGGCGCGCCCCGCGCTCGCGGGCGTAGAGCGCGGACCAGGAGGCCGAGCCGCCGCGCGTCGACGAGAGCTCAGCACTCGACTGGTCGAGCCAGCGGGCCAGCGCGGCGCGGTTCTCGGCGCGGAAACGCGCGACGGCTGCGCGACGCTCTGCGACGTACGCGGCGGGGAACGCCGTGGGGTCGACGACTTCGAATAGCGCATCGAGATTGTCCTCGCCGGCGCGCATGTGACTCGGGAACGGAACGCCGAGCAGCAGCGCGAGCGTGGGCGCCAGCGTCGTCGCGGCAATACGCCCGAACTCGTTCGAGCGCACCACGCCGCGCCCAGCGAAGCAGGTCAGAACCTCAGCGACCTCTGCTTGTTGACCACCGTGACCGCCGTACGCCGTGTGCCCATGATCCGCAGTCAAGACGAGGGCGTCCCGCTCGAAGTCCAAGCGCTCGAGCAGCCTACCAAGCTCGCGATCCGCGCGCTCGGTCGCGCTCGAATACAGGGCGGACGCGGCGCCCGCCATGTGCCCCGCGTCATCCACGTAGAGCGGATGAATCAGCGTCAAGTCGGCGAGGGCGGCTTGAGAGAAATCCTTCGCGGCTTCGCGCGCGAGCGTGTAGTCATCGAAGCCGTCGGGAAAGAGCTCGGACCACCAGCGGACTCCCGCCTGGGCGCGGACTCGCACACCCGAGCGCCGCGCGACCTGCCAAACCGATTCCGCAGCGAGAGGACCAGCCGCCTCATTGTGGCGACACCCTGTGCGATCCTGCTCGAGCCCCGTGGAGAGCACGGCGTACATCGGACGCGATAGCGTGACGGGTCCCACCGTCATGCGTCGACACTGCCCGAACTCGCGCAGCCGCCTGACCGACTCGAAGCGCTGCGCGTGCGCGAGCGTGAGCCCGTCCACGACCACCAGGACCGTGTGGCGCGGCCGCGGCGGTACTCGAGCCAGCGCATCGCTCACGCGCACCAAATAGCGCCCAGAATGATCGCAGAGCCGATCGACATAAGTCACCCCGAGCAGGCCACTCAGCAGCGCCAACGCGAGGACGAGGCAGGCCCGCGCGAGCCAGCCACGTGGGCTCAGGGCGACGCGAGCCGGCATCCGAGCCAAGCTTTGGACGCCCCGCATGGCTCGCCAGCACCTTGCACAGCGAGCAGCTCTCAGAACACACGCTCGAACGTCGCGCCGCCCGGGAAGAACCGGAGCGCGCTTTGCGAAGTATCGGACTTTTCCCCGAAGATGAGGAAGCCGACTCCAGTTGCGACCGTTGCAACGCCGAAGCCGATCGTCGCGTACGAGAGGGTTCGATAGGTGCGGTAGCGACTGATGTCGTCTCTGTAGCTCGGGGGGCAACCCGGCCGACACACGTCGTCGAGCTCTGAACGCTTGCTGAGGGCCAAGGCGCTCATCAAAACCCCCGTCGCCACCGACGCTGAACCGACACCCAGGGCCACCCAACTCAGCGTTCGCGAAGACGAACCGTGTGAGTGGCGCGCGGGCTCGGCCGGCGGGGCTCGGTTCGTGACAGCAGAGCCTGCGGTCGGCGCGACCGTTGGCGGCGTGGCAGAGGCCAAAGCGATGTTCAGGATCTCACGCGCTCCCTCGCGTAGCACCACGTCGCGCTTTACGGTCTCACGACCCGCGGACCGCGCCTCGACTTGATGTGCACCCGGATCGACCGGCATGTCGACCCCAACCAACGCCGCGGGGAGTTTGCGCTCATCGAGCAGGACCTCGACCTCTTTCGTGCCCAGTCCTTCGATGTGAACATTGAGCCGGGGCAGGCGCGTTCGGAGCGCACGCTCTTCGTCAGCGGCGCTGGCAATCGCCGACTGAAACGCCGGATTCGTGCCATCCCCGATCGGCAGGTGTTGCGCCACTTCGTAGGCGTCGATGGCCTCGACCCAGCGCCCGAGTTGCTTGAGACACCGTGCCTGCATCAACGCGATGGTGGGCGCGCGAACCAATGCCGCCGCCCGCTGGAACAGATCGAGCGCGACTTGGTATTGCCGTTGATCGAAAGCCTCCGCTCCCTGCCCAGCCAAGTCTCGCGCGGCCGTGCGGGTGGCAGGATCGCCCTCGTTCATGGTTTGCGAATTAGCGCGGCCCGACACCAAGGCCAGCGCAAGCGCGAACCCATACGTCCCCGCACGGAGCCTTCGCGCGCTCTGCACGGGTTTCGTCCGGCGATCCGGCGTACTTGCGCGCTCAACACACATGCCGCTGCAAGCTTTCACCCTTAGAATCCGAAGTCCCGTATCGTTTTCTTGCCGCGAGCCTGCGCTGTGCCCACGTCCTTCGACGCTGCGCCGAGCGAGCGTTGGCGCGGCACGGCCGCCTCGCGTGGCGCCGAAGCAGCGCGAGCGGTCGCCGGGGCCGAAGCATCCGGCTCCACGGGGAGTGACTCGACAGTTCGCCCACCAGGAACCAGGGAGCCTGACTCGGCAGCCACAGCGCCTGAGGGTACGGCTCCGCGAGCGCTCGGCGCCCCAGACGGCGTGCCAAGCGGGAGGCTGGCGGCGCTGGGCGTGGTAGGCCGAACCGAGAATAGCCACCCTGCCGTTAGGGTCGCGAGCAGCCCAGCCATGGCCAGCAGACCCCAGCGGCGCCGGACGAAGCGTCCGGAACGCCACTTGAAACGCTGAATGCCGCTCCCTGCGTCGGCGCGCGGTTGTGTTTCCACATTCGAAATAGCGGGCGTCACGGGGGCGAGCGGCGTGGGGCCAGCAATGCGGGCGTTGGGCGTATCGAGCCACAGCGCTCGCACCGAGTTGCCGCACAGATCTTCTTTGATGCCATGCTGATAGAGCCAGAACGCGAGCGCGCCGCCGAGCTCCGTCATACTGGACCAGCGCGCTGCCTTGGTTTTCGCCAGCCCCTTGGCGATGATTTGCCAAAGTTCGGCGTCTCCGGCACCCAGCACGTGCGTCGGCTTCGGTTCCTTGTGAAGGATCGCTTGCAAGAGCGCGTTGTAGTTGGCGTTGTGAAACGGCATCTCGCCGCTAATCATTTCGTACAACATGACGCACATCGACCAGACGTCGCTGTGCACGTCCACGTCTTCATCCCCGCGCGCTTGTTCCGGCGACATGTAGGCCGGACTCCCCATCACCACGCCGGCCTGCGTGAGTCGATGCTCGGTGGGAAGTTGCTTTAGCCGCGCGATCCCGAAATCCAGAAGCTTGGGTTGCAGGCGCCCGAAGGAGTCGTTTGAAATCAGCAGATTTTCTGGCTTGATATCGCGATGCACGATGCCTTTTTCGTGAGCGCAGCGGAGCCCGTCCGCGACGGGCAAGAGCATCTGCACCGCGCGAATCGGACCTACGCGCGTCTCACGGCTGAGCAGGTGCGCCAGGGTCTCGCCGTTCACGAGTTCCATCACCAGGAACGGATGTCCGCGATTGCTCCAACCGAAATCGAAGACACGCACGAGGGACGGGTGCGCGAGCCGAGCCGCCGCATGCGCCTCCCGGGCCATGCGCGATGCGGCCTCAGACTCGCCAGCACTGCTTCGAATCAACTTGAGCGCGACGTTGACTTCCAGGGCCAGCGAGCGCGCCTCCCAAACCACCCCCATCCCGCCGCGGCCGAGTTCGCGGACGAGGCGATAGCGATCGGCAACGACCTCACCGGGCAAGTAGGTCGTCTCGCTCGGGACCGACTCATCGCGTTCGGCAGCTTGAGGGGAGCCGACATCTGGAGCGAACTGCGTCGGCTTCAAATGAACTATGGAGCTTACCGGCATCGGTGACGCACGTCTTCCGCACCCGGATTATAGGACGCAATCCTGCAACCGTGGCGGAGATCCTGGGCGCTCCGAAGGCATGTGCCACGTCACACGACATTGGCGGCGTGGCAGGATTTGTGCGGCCAGCGCCGTCGACGATCTTTTTTGAACCGTTTCCTGAGTCGTCGAACAAGCGCAGCCGCCGCTCGGGCTCGAGGCTACGCCCCGCCCGTCCCAGGGCGCTGCTATGATTCGAGCAGCGCATGGCCTTCAGTGGGCCTCGGCAGCGGTGTGTGCCCTGCGCGCTTGTCTTCAGCTGATTCGCCTTTGATGACTCGGTCCTCGCAATCTTCAAAACCTAGATTGCTGCGCCGCTCGCACTCCGTGCCCGGGCGGGCGCCGCGATTCTTCGGCGCAACGAAGCTTCGTGCGCCAGGCCTGCTCAGCGTCTGCGCCGCAGGCCTGGCTGCGATGCTCCTCGCCCCAGCCTGCGGCCTGACCGACCGCTACTACGTGGACGAACAGGCGGGCGGCGGACGTGCTGGCGTCACTGCTGGAGGCAGCAGCACGGGTGGAGGCAGCAACACGGGCGGGAGCAGCAACACCGGCGGGAGCAGCAACCCCACGGGCGGAAGCACGTCGAGCACGGGCGGCAGCGAGCTCGGCGGCGGCACCACGCCTGGCGGCGAGACGAGCACTGGGGGTAGCGAACTCGGTGGTAGCCCGACGGGCGGCGCCGCGTCCGGTGGCAGTGCGGGCACGGCAGGACGCGCTGATCAGAGCGCTGGGAACGGCGGCAATGCAGGCTGTGTACTCGGCGACTTCGCGGCGCCCGAACCGCTGACAGGCCTCGGCGTCGCACAGGAGCAATGGGGGCCAACGCTTTCGGCCGACGCGCTCACCTTGTATTTCAGTGTCTGGGACGGCACGAACGACCGCCTGTACAGCGCTCAGCGCAGCGATCGAGGGACCGCATTCGGAAAGGCCGTTGCGCTCGCGACACTGCGCAGCGGCGCCTCACAGGCCACACCGTTTCTGAGCTTCGATGGATTGACCCTGTATTTCGTTTCGAGCCGCGCGGGCGGCACTGACAAGGACATCTGGTTCTCCGAGCGAACCACCTCGACGGGCCAATTTGCGATGGCGCAAGAGCTAGCCGGTACGGCGAACAGCGCGTCGAATGATCAGCGCCCCTGGCTCAGCGCCGACGAGCTGACGATCTTGTTCGTCTCGGACCGAGCCCAAGGGCAGGGCAGTCTGGACATCTGGTCTTCGACGCGGCAAAAGCCGAGCGATGCCTTCTCACTGCCGGTGGATCTGTCGGGGGTCAACAGCCCAAACAAGGACGAATCTCCGACCATGTCCGCTGACGGGCTCACGCTCTATTTCGCCTCGACCCGAGGAGACGTCGGGCAACAGGACATCTATGTTGCTAAGCGCCGCGATCCGAGCGGCGACTTCGCTGACCCAGTCGTCGTCCCGGGGCTCAACAGCGCGGAGACCGACGTCGATGTGACCTTGTCGGCGGATGGCCGCGAGCTGTTCTTCGCGACCACGCGCGCCGGCACCGCCGCACTCTGGCGCTCGATCCGCAGCTGCACCAACTCAACCAGGTAGGAGCGAAATGGGCACTCAGCGCCTCGGCTCCACCAACCTGACCAGCGTGCCAATCACCCGCTGAAACAGCGCCGCCACCTCCGCATCAATCTCCCCGACCCACCCGAGCGCCTGTGCCGTCTCGCAACACGCCAGCGCTTCGCGCGCCGAAGCCAACGCCGTTTGATACCGCGCCTGTCGGTTCCTCCCCCGCGAATACGCGCCCTCCGCAACATTCAACGGCACACTTATCAACGCGCGTTCAAACTGATCCCCCAACGTGCCACTCCGCGCCTTCAACACGCGCAGCGCCGGCCCCAGCCTCCGCACCAACTCGAGCACCACGGGATAAATCCTGAGCATGATTCGCTAGACTCCTTTGCGCCCCGCCTCTCGGGACGCCCCGTCCCCGCCTGCACGCGC
>JAEUAF010000812.1 GCA_019695485.1 Sorangium sp. | reverse complement strand
GTCTCTGCAGCTCGCCCGGCGACTGGGGCAGTATCGGCTCGGGCTCGACGTCGGCTTCGATCTCGGTGATCACCAAACCGCGATGGCGAGCGGCTGGCTCAGCTTACGCCGGGAAGCGCTGGCCCTGCGGGTGACGCGCCGAGTCACGCTAGCCCACGACTCAGAAGCGTCAGGCGGGCTGGAACTGCTCGGAGTCGTGGAAACGGCTAGTAGTGAGCGGCTCCCTGAAACCGGGAGCGGCACGCGCTTGGTCCCGGGTCTCGGCGCTCGCATCGGCGCATCGTTTTGGCCCGACAGCGCCGCCAGCCCATTCGTGGACCTCACGGGGGCCTGGCTGATTGGCGCTGCAACCCGCGCTTTCCGCGTGGGTGGAAACGACGTTCTCACCCCGAGACCTCTGGTTTTTGGGGTCGAATTCGGAATTCGTACTCCTCTTTGAAGAACCCTCCGAAGGTCTACCCTGCCAGCGGACACTAATTCGGGCGGAATGGATGCCTCTGCCGGAGCGGCCGTCGACTCGGTACACGCTCTCGTGGATCGCTGCGTCGCCGGCGAGCCAGCGGCTTGGCGTGGCCTGCACCGGCACTACCACCGAACCGCTTTGGCGGTGCTGCGTCGCCTCGGTGTGGCCCCGCATCAGCTCGAGGATGCCTGCCAAGAAGTGTTCCTGGACGTGTTTCAATACCTGCCTCGCTTCCGGCACGAAGCGGATTTTCGCACCTGGCTCTACCGCATCTGCGTGAGTCACGCCCGCGTCGCGCGCCGCCGCGCGCGTGTTGCGTCGCTGCTCGGCGGCTTGCTGACGAGCTTCAGTGGCGAGGGCGGCGGACAGCCGCTCGACGAAGAAAGCGCGAGTCGGAAACTCGCCAAGGCGGTCGACAAACTGTCGGAAGCCGAGCGCGTCGTGTTCGTGCTGTTCGAACTCGAGGGGCTCAGCGGCAAAGAAGTAGCCCAAATCATCGAGCGACCCGAAGCCACCGTGTTTCGTCGGCTGCACGATGCTCGCAAACGCTTCACGGCGGCCATCGAAGAGGGCGGATGACGCGGCGTGAATCGAGCGCGATCGTTTTTCCGAAACGACTCGTGGACGGCGAGAATCGCGCCGCCGCGCTGATTCGTGACGCGTTGGCCGAGAAAATCGGCGGGCCCAGCGAAGCCCGCAGTTTCGAGCTGTTGTCGGGACGCCCTCCGCGACAGCCCCATGCGGGGCGCTGGGTGTTCGCGATCGGCGCGATGGCAGCGCTTGCTCTCTTCAGCGCCCAAAGTCTGCTGCGGAGCGAGCAGTCGCTGGAGCCGAAGATCACCGCGACCGCCGAGTCTTGGACGCCGAAGCGCGCGTTGCCAGCCGCGCGCGAGCTCGGTGCTCCGGAAGTGCAGCCTGAACCCGCCCAGCCAAAGCTCGAGCGCGCGCCCCCCGCCCGCTCGGCGCGCCCAGATCCCGCCGCGTCCGACACGGCGAGCTGCGCTGAGCTCTCGCGTGCTGGAAAGTATGAAGCCGCCGTTCAGTGCTACGGGCACATCGCGCAAGGCAGCAGCATGGCAGCCGAGATCGCGCTGTACGAAAAGGCGCGGCTCGAGTCGCGCGCGCTCGGCCGCGGCGCGGCCGCGCTAGCAACGCTCGACGAGCACGGGCGACGCTTTCCTTCGGGCGTGCTCGCTAGTGAAGTCGGGATGACGCGCATCGAGCTTCTGATCCGGCTGGGTCGCGGCGAGAACGCGCTGGCTGCGATCGAGAGTGGCCTCAAGGGTCCTTTGGGACGCGAGCGCGGCGGGGATTTGCAGGCGCTGCGCGCGGATCTGCTGTCGACGCGTGGCGATTGCGTCGGGGCACGCGCCGCTCTTTCTCTGGCGCGAGCTGCCGGTGTGCACCCCTCGCGTCTGCAAACCGCGGAACAGCGCTGCCCTGCTGCGGACGACGCTGCCAACGTCGCCCCCCGAAGCAACCAGGACGCCCCCTAGGTCTAAGGCAACCCCATGCGTCCGTTCCAAACGCTCCGAAGTTCCCCCGCCGCAAGGCGACTGTGCCCGATCTTCGGCGCGTTCGTCGTCGTCGGGCTCGGCGCCTGCGAACCCCTTCAAATTGGAGGGTTCGGCGGGTTGGTCGCGGGCGCAGGCGGAGGCTCCGCGGCTGGCAGTGCGCCGACCTCCGGCGGGCGCAGCGCGGCGGGCAGTGGAGGCGCTGCGCCGAGCGGTGGCACTTCGACAAACGCGGGGCGCGCTGCGGCAAGCGGCGGCACTTCGGCAAGCGCAGGAACCGCAGGCACAAGCGGCGGCACTTCGGCGAGCGCCGGGCGCGCTGCAGCGAGCGGCGGGCGCGCTGGCTCCTCAGGCGGTGTGCTCTCCAGCGCTGGACGCGCCGCCGGTAGCAGCAACATGACGGAAGCGGGCGCGGGCGGTGAAGGCGGCGCGAGCGTCGTGACTTGCAGCGGGCCGCTCTCGATCGAGGGCCGTGTCACCACGCCGAGCGGCGCTCCATTGGCAGGTGTCCAGCTGATCGCAGAACAGCTAGGTGCGTCAGCGGAGAGCTTTCTGACGGAAGTGGCGCGCGCTACCAGCGACGCCAACGGACGCTACGCCATCGCCGGCCTGTGCGGTAATCTGACGAGCTATCGCGTCAGCCCAAGTCTCGCCGGCTATAGCTTCTGTTCAGGACCCGAAGACGTCACGCTCGACGCGGCGGACGACGTCACCCAGGCCTTCACGGCCAACCCGGGGGAGTGCGAAGGAAATCCGCTCGAGCGCCGAGTGCGTGCCGTCGTTTACGACCCGTTCGTGGCGACCGACAGCGGCGGCACGGAGCGACTCTCGAAGGTACTGGGCGTCGAAGATCCGTATGTAGTCTTGTTCCGATTCGTATTCGCGCTCAACACGGCCAGCAATGGCCACGTCCACTATGTGGCCGTCGTCGAACCGAAATATGATGCGTTCCCGGAGCAAGAGGACGGCTTCCGTTACGACGCTCAGAGCTACGCCGCGTGCCGCGCTGACCCCCAAGCCTGTCACACGCCCGAGCTTGCCAACTACACCAACCTCGTCGGCCAGAACAATCTCTGCAGCAGCGTCGAGATCGGCGACTCTGACGAACTTTGGATAGTCGGTGCGCCACACTTCGGCTTCGTCCCCTGGCAAACCGCGAATTGCATGACCCGCACGCCGGACGTCACCAGCTTCGACTACACGGGCGGCCTCAGCGGCATGTTTGCGTCATTTCAAGCGCGCAGCGAAAGCGTGCTGAAGCTGAGCTACGACGCGGCCCAAAGCAGTGCGTTTTCGCGTTTCTCGCAAGTCCAGAGCCAGACCGACGCGGCCACCTCGAGCGGCTGCGGCAGCACGACGTACGCCCCCAACGCGAGCCAGCCGAATCGCTTCGACGATCCTGCGCAGGTGCCCTCGTACTGTGACGCGTATTTCCGCTACCCCGCCGCGCTCGACGTGGTCGGCAAGCTCGGCTGCGAGGCTTGGGGGTGCACCGAGCTCGGCTATCGACGCTATTGGTTCTCGCACCTGCCGCGCGCACGCTGGCTCGATAGCGACAATCAGCTCGCTGATTTTTGGCGGACCATCCTGCGCCCGGAGGACCGGCGCCCGCTGCGCCAAACGTCGTGCAGCTCGACCTACGCTGTCGGCTGGTGCGACCACCTCATCGACGGCATTGAAGGCGTCTGCAACGAGAACGAGTGGGCGGCGAGCGGTCCGGCTCCGCAGTGGGCGGAGCTCGAATTCGTGCCGCCGAGGTCGCTCGTGAGCGTCGAGCTCTTCGATCGTGCTTGCGTCGAGCAGGTGAGAAGCGGGCACGTCGAATTCTCCGATGGCTCTCCCGACGTGCCCTTTGGGCCGTTGAATGCTGAGGGCAAGCCAGGCCAAGGCACGCTGCTGCGATTCGAGACGGCAAAGCTGCTTTCGGGCCTGCGCGTCGTGCTCGACTCGACCACCGGGTCCTATCCGGGTCTCGGCGAAATCGTGGTTCGCTAGGCGAGCCCGCGCTGGTCGCCGAGCCTCGCGCACGCTGCTCGAACGCTCGCGTCGTTACAGCTCGCGCCGCAGCACGACCGCACGCGACTCACCGAGCATCCAGCGGATCTCGTGGTCGTCGTCGAGCTTGAGCGAGGCCACGTCTTCCGCGCCGTCCGGTTTCTTCACGGCCAGCACCACGTCGGAGTTGTGGACCGAACGAATCCGGTACTTGCCGCTGCGTTCGTCCTCGGCCGCGATCGAGACCGTCATCTTGGAGCCACTGAAGGTGAAGCGCAGGCTTTTCGCCCAGCCCGTGGCGCGCGCCAGGTCTCGATCGTCGAAATTCTCGACAGAATCGCCGTGCCAGGTGCCCTCGAGCTGCCGCTGGACGGGATGGCCGCAGCCGAGGGAGAGCAGCAGGGAAGCCGAGGGGGCCAGCCAACGCCCCTTGAGGAGGAACGCGGACGCGCGGGATGTCATACCCGAAATGTTACTGCGCCCAACCACAAACACACACAAAAACCTACATAGTTCGGCCGGAAGACCAATTGCAGCTCAACGGCAACAGCGCGCACCCAGACTGTAATCAAAATACTGCGAGGGGTGAGAGGTCACTTTGGAATCGCAGCCCTCCCGAGTCGCCCGCGAGAAGAAGCCGCCCGCGAAGCCGCCGTCCGAAGTCCACTCGTCCAAGTTGCCGACCATGTCGTAGGCCGCGTCGCCGCCCCACTGACTGCGACACTTACCGCTCGCGCCCGTGCGGCGCAGCAGCGGTCCGCGCTCGCCTTGCACCAGGCCGAGCCGGGGATCCAAATGTTCGCGACTCGCGTCTCCGTGCAGCACGGCCGACGGGTGAGCCTCGCGGAAAACGTTACACGCGCCCTCTTCGTACGCGTCGCCGTAGGGAAACTTGCGGTTCTCCTGGCCGCGACACGCGCGCACCCACTCTGCGATCTTGCACAGACGCTTGCCCGCAGCGCGGCACGCCGCTTCCGCCAGGTCACCACTCAGGTACCCCTGCGGAAGTACTCCCTCCACGGAGCGCGCCTCTGGATCCGGGTCACGTTCTGTCTGGAACGCGGGAAGCTCGGGCATCGCCGGAGCGTTGGCGGCACCGCGCTCGCGGTAGCGCTCGAAGCTCGCGAGCGCCTGCGCGCGCGTCGGATGATAGTGAGGAGACAACGCCTTGCCGCTGCGCCTGTCGACGAGCGACAGCTCGAACCTGTCAATGCAAAATTCCCCGCGAATATCGACCATCTCCTGAGGGCAGCGGGAGCTTGGGCGAGCTGGTGCAAAGGGCAACAAGCCGTCACCAAGCGGGGGCGGCAGCGTTTCCTCCGGGTCAGGAAGGTGGAGCAGCGCGAGCGGCGCGGAATCGAGCGCCGGTGCCAGCGTCGATGCGGCGGGCGCGCCCGCGCGTGCAACGCGCTCTCTCTTCTCGGGGGTCGGCCGCGAACAGCTCAGGCACCCGGCGACGACGAGCAGAACTCGTCGAGCAGACGCTAACCGTCTGCCGCGCGCGATCACTTTCCGCGATAGACGATCAGGCCGTGCGACAAATCGTAAGGCGAAACCGCCACGCGCACGCGGTCACCCGGCAGCACGCGAATGTGATGGCGCCGCATCCGTCCGGAGAGCTGAGCGCGCACGATGGCCCCACCCTGGTCGACCCGAATGTTGTATTGGCCACCGCCGAGAGCGTCCTGAATGACACCCTCCATCTCCAGAAGATCGCCCTTGCTCATGAGATACGATTCGTGAAGTCTATCGAGGTTCTAGCCCGCCGCATCAGGCGGACCGCACGGATTGGCGGGCGCCCAAGCTTTTGGACCGGGCGGAAGCTGACATAGTCGTTCCGGTGATGCAAGCTCCCGCACAAGCCGGCCGGACCGTCGATTTCGCCCAAACCGGTGTTGCGAGCCGCTTTCTACTACTCAGGCATCCCTCATGCGACGCGCCGATGTGAAGCTCGAAACCTTTCCCGCGACCCTGTTTGATTACAACGGCGTCCTCGCGGACGACGAGATCGTCCACCTGGAGGCGTTCCGGGACGCACTGGCGCCGCTCGGAATCAGCGTTTCCGAGCGTGACTACGTCGAGCGCTACTTGGGTTTCGACGACCGTGGCGCTTTTCGCGCGATCCTCAGCGACAGCGGCCGCGAACCGAGCGAGGAGGAAGTGCTCGAGCTCGTCGCTACCAAGAAACCGCTCTACCTGGCGCGCGCCGAGACGCGCTTGCCCACCTTCGCAGGTGCACGCGAGCTCGTACAACGGCGCGCGGCGCAAGGTCCGGTGGGGGTGGTGTCCGGCGCCTTGCGCGACGAGATCATGCTTGGCTTGCGCGCGCTGGGGGTGGACGCGGCGGTCCGCTACGTGGTGAGCGCGGAGGACACGCGCGCTTGCAAACCCGATCCGGAAGGATACGTGATTGGCATCGAGCGGCTGGCCGCCGAAATCGGTAGCGAGCTCTCGAAGCTCGCGCTCGTCATCGAAGATTCTATCGCGGGGATCGAAGCCGCCAAAGCGGCTGGCTTGCCGTGTGCCGCGGTCGCGCACAGCTATCCCGAGGCGGAGCTCACGCGAGCAGGCGCGGACGTCGTCGTTCAGAACTTGGATGAGCTCTCTGACGACCTCGTGGCCACATTGTTTCGAAGGATGTATGCCTAGTGCGTCGCTTTCGTAGAGCGCGTTTGGCGCTCATCTCGGGGCTTCTCGCGGGGCCCTGCTGTGCGCTGTCCGCCGCCGCGCGTCCGTACACGCCGCACGCGCTCGGCAGCGGGGCCAGCGCTTGGCAAGACACCGGGCTCGGCGCGATGCGCGGGGTGACCATCGGGCCCATCGAAAGCGCCCTGCATCCGAACAAAGGCTACGGATCGCCGGCGTTCGAGCGCACGCTCGACGAGGCGCGCGACATGGGCGCGACCTGGATCAGCCTGACGCCGTTCGGTCGCGTGCTGGATCTCAAGCCGAGCGGCATCGCTATGACCTTCGAACAGCCGTTCGAGGAGAGCCGACGCGCGTTGCGGCGCGCGGTCGGACAGGCGCACGCCCGTGGGCTGCGCGTGCTCATCGTCCCGCACTTGTGGGTGGAGAGCGGGGGTTGGCGCGCAGAGATCGAACCGGGTGACGACGTCGCTTGGGCGCGCTGGACGCGGAGCTATGCAGAGTTCGTCCACGCTTACGCCGAGCTCGCGCGAGACACGCAAGCCGATATGCTGGCGCTCGGTGTCGAGCTCCGAAGCTGGGTCACGACTGCGCACGCAGCAAGCTTTGGCGACGTCATCGCTGACGTGCGCCGCGTGTACCCGGGGCTCATCACCTATGCGGCCAACTGGGACGACGTGGACGACACCGTGATTTTGGGACAGCTCGACGTGATCGGTATCAACGCTTTTTACCCGCTCGCCGAGAAGAACGGTGCGACCTCCGAGGCTTTGCTGGCAGGCGCGAGAGAGATCGAAAAGCGCGTCGCGCGGCTGGCCGCCGACTGGCAAAAGCCGGTAGTGTTCAGCGAGTTCGGCTATACTACGCGACCCGATCCTGCCGTTCGCCCCTGGGAGTGGCCGGACTTCATGTCGCACGTCAAGGTGGACCAACAGGCCCAGGCAGATGCCTATGCCGCCTTGCTAACGCCCATGCTCGATCAGCCCTGGTTCGCCGGAGCTTTCGTGTGGCGTCTGTATGCCGACCCGGATGATTTGTCGCAGGAAGCCGAGTGGGGCTTATCGCCGCGCGGCAAGCTGGCCGAAGGCGTGCTCCGCGACGCATTCGGAGCCAGCTGGGCGAGCGACGCCCCGCGCGCCGTCCGGTAGCGCTGCCTTC
>JAEUAF010000752.1 GCA_019695485.1 Sorangium sp. | reverse complement strand
GAGCATTCGGTTCTTACCCGACAGGTCAGGGTTCGACTCCCTGCTGGCCCACTCACTGTTCCGGGATCGTCTAGTGGTAGGACGCGAGTCTCTGACACTCGCTATGTTGGTTCGAGTCCAGCTCCCGGATCCAACGCGAAGCTTTGGCTTCGCGCTCTTTGACAATTGGAACGCGGCCCGACGACGCAGAAGCGTCGTGTCCCCCGCGTGTGTGGCGGAGGCGGCAAAACCAACCGTCTCCAATATTGCAGTGCTTGTGTGCTGGTACACTGGATACGCTGTTAACGTATCTTCCGCGGGTTCGATTCCTGCCGCTGCAGCCAGGCCCCGGTAGCTCATTGGTCGAGCAGCTGCCTCGTACGCAGCAGGCATCGGTTCGATTCCGGTCTGGGGCTCAGCGACGCCGCGCTCGACTTCTGGTGAGGTCGTCGGTCTTTCAAACCGACAAGGCGGGATCGTAACCCGCGCGCGGCACGGGCCCCAAGCCGATCTAGTGATGGCGCCTGCCTGAAGAGCAGGAGAGCACGGCGCGAAACCGTGGGGGCCCACCGAGGTGATGCCGAATGGTAAGGCGCCTGTTTTGGGAACAGGAAAAAGTCGGTTCGATTCCGGCCATCTCGACTGTGACCTGAGGGAGCAAGTTGAACCCGGGGCGCTGTGAACGCCTCTTTGACGGGAGCATTACCCGTAGGTCACCCCATTGCTTCAAACGCCCCGGACGCTGAATGCCCCATGACGCGACTGGTGTCGCGGCTCGCCTGTCGAGCGAGTGAGAGCGGATCGTAACCGCTATGGGGCGCCAAGACGACGCAGCCTGCGGGCTGCGCGCGTCTATACGGCCGAGCGCGGGACGCGCAACGAAGCCTCCAAAACTTCGGAACCACGTTCGATTCGTGGCGGCCGTGCGAAAACGGGCTTGTGCTTCGGGAAGCTGACCTGCCTTGCAAGCAAGTCATGAGGGTTCGACTCCCTACAGGTCCACGAAATCAAAGAGATGCCCTTGCAGCACGAAGGCCGTGCACGCCGTTGGTATCGGCGCGGCTCGAGTTCGATTCTCGACGGGGGCTCCTTGCGTGTGTGGCCGATTGGTCAGGCTCTGGTCTTCCACACCAGCTAAGCGGGTTCGATTCCTGCCACGCGCACCAACGCAGTCGAAGTGTTGTGGTGGCACGCCTCGTTGCCAATGAGGAAGCGCGGGTTCAATTCCCGCCGACTGCACCGGATCCATGACGCGCAGCTCTGGTGAGCGTAGCGGCCTGCAAAGCCGCGGCGGGTGAGCTCGATTCTCACGCGCGTCTCCATGCCCCCACTGTCGGACAGCGCCTGGCGTTCTAAGCCGCGGCGGGCGGGTTCGAATCCTGCTGGGGGTGCAAGCCATGGTCCTGCCGACGGATTCGGCGCCGAGTCTACGAAACTTGGTTGTGAAGGTTCAACTCCTTCCAGGATCGCCACTCGCTCTCGCCGTTGGAACGGCGCCGCGCCTCCGAAGCGTGGCTCTCGAGTTCGAATCTCGACGGGAGCGCTGCGGGTATAATCGCTGCGACGTTCGGAACGCTCTCGCTCTCATAAGGCGACGAGCCGCGGTTCGACTCCGCGCGCAGCGACCGTCCTATTCCGGGGTCGTCTACTGGCCAGGCCAGACCCCACGCCGGGCTCGCCTTCTGGAGAGGGCATCGGTCTTACAAGCCGACTCAGCAGGGTTCGATCCCCTGGCCCGGTACCGCGCGCCGACGTAGCCCAAATGGCAAGAGGCAGCACGCTCAGACCGTGCTCAGTGTGGGTTCGACTCCCTCCGTCGGTACTATGCCGCTGTGGTGAAAATGGAGAGACACGCGAGCTTGAGGTGCTCGTGGGCGAAAGCTCGTGCAGGTTCGACTCCTGTCAGCGGCACCAACCCAGCTTTGGCGAAACAGGCAAACGCGCTCAGCTCAAACCTGAGAATTTGCGGGTTCGAATCCCGCAGGCTGGACTCCGGGGTTTTAACGGTACCTCGATTCGCAAGGTCGAGGCCGGCGCACGCTCGTCTCCGGGCGCGCGTGCGCCGTTTGGACCCGTTGAAGCCCCGGAATCACTTCGCGCGATCCAAACGCGCGGGAACAGCGAGTACAACAATGGAACCCCGGACACTCCTCCTTACGCCCTGGTATTTCCCCATCAAGGTCCTGCGCTGGCAGGACGCGGTCAAGATGCGTTACGAGAACACGGCCGACGTCGTCGCCGAGTACGAAGACGAGATCAGTTCGCCTTCCGTGACGTGGCGCATCCCTGCCGTCATCCGGCTCCGGCGCATGCCGGTCGGCAACAAGCGCGGAATCAAGTTCTCGCGGTCGAACGTGTACCAGCGCGACGGATACCGCTGCCAATACTGTCCACCCTCCGCGGGTCGTCGCGCGGCGAGCGATTTGACCTTCGACCACGTGGTGCCGCGCGCCGCCGGCGGTCGCACGACGTGGGACAATATCGTGACCGCCTGCCGGTCGTGCAACCTGAGGAAGGGGAATAAGCGCTGCGACGACATCGGGATGTTCCCGCTGAACGCGCCGCTCCGCCCGCGATTCCTGCCGCTCGCAGGGCCGCGGATCGAGCGCGAGAGCGCGCCCGAAGAGTGGCACGCTTTCCTGCCGGAGATCGCCTGATGTCCTGATCCCAAACCGCGAGCTCGGCGCGTTACCCGAGCACATGGAGAGTGATCCAGGCGGGTGCCTGGCGCCGCTTGGAAAGCGGACGGCACGCAAGTGTGGGCTTCGATGCTCCGCTCTCCGCGAATGGTGAGCACGGCCATGGTGGCAAACGCGGCTTGAACCCGCGCGCGACGCCTCGCGGCGTCGGTCGTTCGATTCGTCTGCTCACCGCCACGGAAGGCAAACCCGCAAGGCGCGGGCGCTGTTTCGAAAACAGATGGGACCACTTCGGCTGGGCTTCGAGTGCTCTGTCTTCCGCCCTCTCCGCCCTTCGCCGCTTTCGTTCAGCAACGGGCGCCGGCCTACACGGCATGACTCGGGGCAGCACCGAGAAGCGATGCGCTGCTCGTGAGCCTGCTGAACGCGCCATGAAACGGCCCCACGCAAGGCGCTCGCCCCTGGAATCCCCGGCGAAGGGGGCAGAAGGCGCGTTGGGCGTGCCATCTGGGCACCTGGCGCCCCCAAAACCTGTCATTGTTCGTCAGACAGAGACGCCCGCGATTGAATGCTAAAGCCGTGAA
>JAEUAF010000699.1 GCA_019695485.1 Sorangium sp. | reverse complement strand
ACCAAGCGCTGAGCGCGCCGCGGAGGCCTCGACTGGCGAGGCTTCGCTGAACACGAAATCGCGGGCGGAAGAAGCCTCGGCGTCAGAGAGCGAAATGGCGCCGCAGAATCTCAAAAGTGAAGCTCGGACGGAGGTAGAACCCGCGCGGAAGGGCATCAATCGACGCGCCGTCAGCCGCAAACCCGTGGCGACGAACGCTAGCGTCACGCGCCTTGGGACGAATCTGCAGAAAGCGTCCCGCATGCCCGGTGATCGCGTCGACGCCGAAGCGAGTAACTAGGCCCGCGAGCTCTTCCCAATCGAATCGAAGCGCGGAAAGCTCGTCGGCGTCCGGGCTCCAGATGAGCGGCGTCCCGAAGCGTCGCAGCCGAAGTTCGCGTTCCCGCTCACCTTGCACCGGGACCCACAGCACGCGCGACAGTTTGCGGCGCACGCGCGAGTCCTCCCATTCCATCTCGCACAGTTCGCCGAGCGAGATCGTGCACACGAAGGTCGACTCGCAGGGCTTGCCCGCTCGGTCGACGGGCAACGTCTTCAGCTCCACGCCCAGGTGCTCGAAATCAGGCTCGGGGCGCGAACCCGCGGAGGCGCCGAGCGCGCGCTCGATCAGCATTCCGACCCAGCCCTTGTGCTTGCTCAAATCCGCCGGCACCGGCAGGCCGAGGCCCTGCGCCACCTCCGCTATCGACTCGCCCGCCAGCACGGCTGCGCGCGCGAGGAGTTCCTCCTCGTTGGCGGGCGATGACACGGGCATGGCGCTTCATAGCCTGCAACGCGCGGCGTCGGAAGTGTCCCGTCCTGCCGACGCGCGCGCAACGGCCGGCACGCCAAAAGTTAGCGCAGCCGGGAGCAGTCAGGTGCGGCGCACGAGGGCGCGCTGCTCGAGCGTGAGCGCCACCAGGCTCGACAGCAGGTACGCGAATGTCTCGTCGTCCTCGGTCCAGTCCCTCGGCCCGCCCACGTGCTCGTGACAGATCACACCGACCATCTTCTCCGACGCCCAGATCGGCACGTCCAGCATGGCGCCGATGCCGAGCGGCTTCAGGTAGACCTCGGAGAAGCAACACGTGCGAGGATCTTGATTGGCGTCGCTGGCGGCGATCGTGCGCTCGCTGCTCAAGGCCTCGAAGTAGGTGCCAAAATCGGCGGCGGAGAGCTCGACGCCTGTCGAGTGCTGTTGGGTCGAGCGCTCGAAGAGATCGGCGCACACGATCTTGGTGCGCCCTTCGTCCAGAAACCAGACGCTGACGCGGGCGATGTCGAGCGTGCCGGAGGCGGCCTCCGTGATGCGACGCACGGTCGCCTCGATATCTCCAACGAACAGGCTCCTTTGCGAAAAGAGATCGCGCAGCGTGGCAAGCTGTGTCCGCAAGAGGTTCGAAGGCCCTGGCGGCGCCACGCTGGGCCGCGGCAGGGACTGCGAGGCCTCTGCCGACGAGACCAGCGCGCTCGCTGCGCCGAACTCCAGCCGCACCTTGGCGAGCGCCCCCTCCAATTTCGCGAGCGTGTCCGCGGAATCGCTGAGGGTCGCGGCCTGCGTGGACGTAATCTGGGAAAGAGAGGCGAGCCGCATCTTGGCCACCAGACCGCCGAGCTGATTGGCTTCTTCGAAACAGCGCTGACCGCGAGTACCCATAGTTCTGACCCACGAATCTAACACTCGACGCCCTCGACGCCATCGCTCAAATCGAGGCGCCGACGTGCGCTCTCTTTGCTACGTCACAACACAGGTAGACCCAGCTCGCACCAGCGACCGATCCTAGGCAGCAACCGGCGTTCTTGGCCGCGGTTTGTCTAGCCCTTCTCGCGCGAGGGCACGTTGGGTGGCAGGCCGGGCCAGCACGCGCGCAGCGAGCGCCGAGTAGCGCGACAGCGTCTGCACCGGAAACTCGAAGTGGCGACCCCACAGATAGAACAACAACGCGTACGCATCGCAGAGTGAGTACGCTTCACCGAGCACGTACGGGGCGTCTGGCAGCCGCCGCTCGACGTGCCCCAGCAGCGCGAGGAAACGGCCTCGACTGTCCTTCGCCAGCGTCACCCGGGCCTCGAGGTCGTCCGTGTATCGCGCGGGTTGAAAGAACCCGATGAACGACGGATGCACGCTCGACACGAACAGGCTCATCCACTCCTGCGCCTTGGCACGCAGCCAGGGTTCCTGCGGCAGCAGCGCACGCTCGGGCACCTGCTCGGCAATGAAGGTCAAGATCGCCGGCACTTCGGTCAACGCACGTCCATCCTCGACGATCAGCGTTGGCACGCGCCCCAGTGGATTCTGGGCCAAGAACTCGGGGGGCAGCGGGGCCCCCTGTTGAATGTGAAGTTCCAGGAGCTCGAACGGCAGGCCTGCCTCCTCGAGCGCAATGTGGGGAACGAGCGAGCACGCAGCCTGCGAATAGTAAAGCTTCAGCATCGACCTCTCCTTGGGCGTTGTCGAGCCGTACCCTGCGCCGTCTCTGCTCATTAGACAATCGCATTGATTTCATTGAAACGATGCGCCAGATTCATGAATGATGCTACCGCAAACAAGCCTGGAGACCCGAGATTTGCGGCTGATTCGCGCGATCGTCGAGAGCGGGGGGGTCACGCGCGCCGCCACGGCTTTGCACCTGAGCCAGTCCGCCGTCAGTCACCAGCTGAAAGACTTGGAGGGTCGCATCGGACTCGAGCTCTTCGCGCGCCGCGGCCGCTCCGTGCACTTGACCGACGCGGGGCGACGCCTGCTCGATTTGTCGCGCGAGGTGTTGGAGCCGATGGCACGCGTCGAGAGGGAGCTCGTGCGTGAACGGCTCGGCCCGACCCAGAACCTGCGGCTCACCACGCAGTGCCAAACGGCCTATTGCTGGTTGCCGCGCGTGTTGGGCGAGTTCGCACAGAGCCATCCCGGCGTGCGACTCAGCATCCTCGCCGATCTGGGCCTCGACCCCGTCGACGCCCTGCGAGAGGCCCGGGTCGACCTTGGATTTTGCGTCTTGCCGCCGAAGGATGCGCGCTTTTCAACGACACCGCTGTTCGCGGATGAGCTCGTTGCGATCTTGCCGACGGGGCACCCGCTGGCGCGAAAGGGCTACCTCGAAGGGGCTGACTTCGAGGGCGAAACCTTGATTTTGCCGGACGTCTCGCAGGCCGTGCGTCGCCATGTGGCGGCGCAGCTGTTTCCCAAAGGAGGGAACTTTCGCCAGCTGCTGCGCATGCCGCTCACGGAAGTCATCGTCGAGCTCGTCAAGGCCGGGCAAGGAGTCAGTATTCTGACGAGCTTCAGCGTCAGCGGGCCGCTCGCCCGCAAGGAGCTCGTGGCCTTGCCCCTCACGCGGCGCGGGCTTCACCGCAAGTGGCACGCCGTGCAGCCCAAGCGCAGCGAACACGCCCAAGCCATCAAGACACTCGTGACGCTGCTGCAGCGCGAGGGCGCGCCCCAAGCGCCGCGTGTCCACCGCTGAGCCTGGCTGAGCGGCGCGCGCCCGCGGCCTCATCCAGCCCAAAAGACGCTTTTGCAGCCGCCACCGCGAGGCTTTGCTAGAACGCGAAGCAGCTTGAACGCTCGGCTCGCCAGCCCCAACGATGAACGACCGGTGCCCGTGGCACGCTGTGCGTGGGCAACGCGTTTGCAGGCGCGCGTTGCGAGTGGAGCCCTCGCGCTGCTGGCGCTCGGCTGTCGGGATGCGAAGGGCAACGCGGCGCGTTTAGCCGCGGCGCGTGCCTCTGCGAGCGCAACGGCGCGCCCTTCCACGACCCCGAGCGCGTCGGCGCTGACTGCGCCGGACGCGGCCCACACCGGCCGAGCGATGATCACGCAAGCGCCCGAACACGCCGACACGACGAGCGCCCCCGCCGCGCAGGCTCTGCCACGCGAACCACGTCTGTATGCGAAAAGTCGCTTCGTCTGGGTTTACCCGGACGCAGACGCGACGCGCCAATGGGTCGGTTTTCTGCGCAGCGGCAGCTCGGCTGCACTCCGCGATCCAAAACCACACATCGGGCCCGGTTGTGACGCCCTCTATGCCGTCGAACCCAAAGGCTTCGTTTGCGCCGACGGCTCGCGCGCCACGCTGTCGCAGGACGACGCCGTGTACCAAGCCCTGGCGCCCCACGCCGCGAAGCCGGACTCGCCGGCTCCGTACCACTACGCCGAGTCGCTCGGCGCGCCGCGCTACTTCTTCACGCCGACTCCGGAGCTACAGCGCCTACGCGAGGGCGATCTGCGAGCACACCTTCGCGACGTGGCCGAAGCTCGTGCGGGGCACGTTGCGAGCTGGCTCCAGGGGGTCGACCTGAGCCTGCCGAGCGAGGAGGCGCACGGCATGGTCACGCTCCCCATGCCCGTGTTCGAGGACCGCAAGGAGCTCAAACGCCGCTCGACCGTGGCTTACAGCGCGGAAGCTCGCTTCGGTGATCGCGCGTTTCTGCTGAGCGCCGATTTCGCCTGGATTCCGAAGGATCGCGTGCGACCGTATCCAGCGATTTCCTTCCACGGAGAGGCGCTCGGCAAAGGGTTACAGCTTCCGCTTGCCTTCTTCCGACGCAAACAGGCACCGCAATTCCGCCGCGAAGGGCCGGGGAAGTTCGTGGAGAACGGCGCGCACTTCGAACGCCTGACTCACGTCGCGCTGACGGGGGCAAAGGAACGTGTCCTGCCGACTGCAGGTGGCGCACAGGGCCCCGCCGAGCACGACGAATTTCTCGAAACGCGGGAGGCAGGGGTCTGGCTGCGCCACTCGGACGCGGTGATCCCACATCCGCAAGCGCTCACACCGTGGGGCGCGGAGACCAACCACGAAGACACCAGCAAGCGTCCCCCCAAAGGCCGCCTGACATGGATCGAAGTAAGCATTCAAGAAGGATGGTTGCTCGCTTACGAGGGCACCTCTCCGGTCTACGCCACATTGATCTCGCCCGGGCGTGGCGGCGTCGCACTCGCCGACGAAGATCCGCTCAGCCGCTCGGCGACGCCAACCGGCATCTACCCAATCTCCGGGAAATTCCTGACCTCGACGATGGAAGCGCCCGGCGATCTCATTCATTCCGACGTGCCGTTTGCGCAAAATCTCGTCGGACCGTACGCCATTCACGGCGCCTACTGGCACGACAACTGGGGCTACCCTCAGAGCGGGGGCTGCATCAATCTTTCCCCTATCGATGCCAAGTGGATGTTCGAGTTCACTGACCCGCAGCTACCCGCAGGCTGGCACGGCGTGCGCTGGATTCCGAGCGAAGGCCCGGCAACGGTCGTCGTCTTGCATCGCTGAGGGGTCCGGCCGGGGTCACGCTCTGCGAGCGGGCGGAGCCCGCGCCACATGCTATAGGGCTCACCTCGATCATGGCCGCTCTCCCCTTCATCCGCCGCGAGGTTCTCGCCATCGAAGGCTATACGCCCGGCGAGCAACCGCGTGACCGCCGCTACGTCAAGCTCAACACGAACGAGAACCCATATCCGCCGTCGGCCGCGGTGCTCGACGCGGTGCGCGCCGCCGCCAACGCCGAGCTCCGTCTCTACCCCGATCCCAGCGGGCGCGTGCTACGCGAAAAGGCCAGCGCGCGCTATGGGCTGCCCGCGCCCTGCATCCTAGTGGGAAATGGCTCCGATGAGCTGCTTTCCGTCGTGCTTCGCGCATGCATCGATCGCGGCGACAGTGTGGCCTACGCGACGCCGACCTATAGCCTTTACGACACGCTCGTGGCGCTCCAGGGGGGTGAAGCCAAACGCGTGCCCTACCCCGCTGACTTCCGATTGCCCGTCGATGCGCTGGCCCAAGCGGCCGCGCGTGTCACCTTCGTGTGTAACCCCAACGCGCCGTCGGGCACGCTGACTCCGCTCGCGGAGTTGGACCAGCTCGCGCGCGCGGTGTCGGGGCTTCTGGTGATTGACGAGGCCTATGTCGACTTTACGAGCACCACCGCGCTCGCACTCGTCGAACGCCACCCGAACGTGCTGGTCCTGCGCACGTTTTCGAAATCGTTTTCGCTGTGCGGGCTGCGCATCGGGCTCGCGTTTGCAGAGCCCGCGCTGATCGCAGAGCTCGCGAAAGTGCGCGACTCCTATAGCGTGAACCAGCTCGGGCTAGTCGCTGCCGCCGCCGCCCTCGACGACTACCCGAGCATGCAGGAGCACGTGGCGCGCATCCAAACCACGCGCAAGGCACTCAGTCAGGGGCTCATCGAGCGCGGCTTCTCGGTGCTGCCGAGCGAAACCAACTTCGTATTGGCGCGCAAACCCGGCGTCAATCTGGCGGGACACCAGGCGCGCCTCAAGGAGCAGGGCGTGCTCGTGCGCTACTTCCCGGTGCCCGAACTGTGCGACGCCTTGCGCATCACCGTAGGTACGGACCAAGAGATCGAACGTTTCTTCGCGGCCCTCGACAGCGCCGTTTAGCG
>JAEUAF010000632.1 GCA_019695485.1 Sorangium sp. | reverse complement strand
GCCGTTGCCCATGCCACCATTCGCGGCGCCGCCGTTGCCGGAACCGCCGTTGCCGGAACCGCCATTCGCCGCACCACCATTGGCCGCGCCACCGGTGCCAGACCCGCCGTTGGCTGCGCCGCCATTCGCAACGCCGCCGCTTGAGCTCCCGCCGTTCACCGCGCCGCCCGCGTTCGAACCGGCGTTGGCGCCGCCGCTCGTGCCACCTGCGGCGCCGCCGCTGAGGCCGCCACTCGAATTTCCGCCGCTGGGGCCGCCCCCCGACAGCAACGCGCCGCCGTTGGCGCTGGTGCCCGCCGCGGCTGCTCCGCCGCTCGTCTGCGAGCCGCCCGCTCCGAAGGCCCCGCCCGTCGTGGCCGTCCCAGCGCCGCCGAGCAGGCCTCCCGTTCCGAAGCCCGCGCTAGCTGTCTGTCCGCCGTTCGGGGAGTTGGTGTGTCCACCGTTGCCGACGTTGAGGGGCGTGCCCTCTTCGCTGCTGCAACCCGCGGAAAGGCCAAGGGCCAAGCTCGAAACCAACGACCACGAAACGAGATGCGCCTTCAAGTCTCACCAGCTTCTTTCTGACCCCAACGCGGTCCAAGCATTAGTGGCCCGTGCGCGAATTGGAAAGGCGCTTTCTCTCGGCCTTCCTGAGCTTGGGTGACTCGTGTCCCTCGCGCCTGGGGTTTCCCCCAGTGGGGTAGAGCCCACATCGGCTACGAATCGAGGCTATTCGTGCTCAGACAACAGCTCGAGCGCACTGGATTCCAGCCAGCCATCGAGCGCGCCCCATTCCACGTGCGAATAATTTTCGTGTTGCTCGTGCACGTAGACGAACGAGCCTTCAGGGACGGCGGCGGGCGCTTTGGCCTGCGTTGGCAGCGCTCGCCCCTCCGCGTCGAGCAGGCGCGCCTCTGGGACGACCACCACGGCGGGGCGTGACGTGGTGCGATAGTGGCGCGCCGCGAGACACAGGCTGCCGCTCACGGCCAGCACCACGAGCCCACTCACGCTCGCCGTCGCACCCGCGATGTCCGCCGAACGGCGCTTCACGAAGAGATACAGCGCGAGGCCCACCGTCAGCAGCCCGGAGCCGAGGATCGACAGCACGGCCCAGGTATTTTCGCTAAGCAGCGCGGCGACCGCGCGTCCGAGTAGCGGACGCTGCAGGATTTCCGTGTTGCCTTCGCGAACGCGCAGGCGAGAGATTTCCGAGCGCAAAGTGGCGAGCGCCGGTTCGACGTTGCTCGAGGGGCGCAGCACTTGCACCTCTTCGAGCGCCGCGACGGCGCGCCCCAGATCGCCCGGACGTTTGGCGCGCGAACGCGCGCGCTCGACATAAGCGTAGGCGCGCGCGTAGCTCGCATCGGGATGCACGTAGCCGCGATCGGCGAGCGCTTCGAGCTCCGCCACTGCGTCATCGTAGGCACCGCGCTCAGCCGCAGAAATCGCCTGCTTCACGACACTTTGCGGTGGCTCCGCCGACAGCGCGAGCCGCCCTGAAGCGAGGGCGACGAGCGTGAAGCCGAGCGCGCATACCCAGCGCGCGACGCGTTTCGCGCCATCCGAGCGCGCGCTCATGCGCGGGCTCCACGCAAGAGTTCGCGCACCACGCCTTCAGCCCGGTTCGCCAGATCCGCCGCCGAGTTTTCGTCGCCGGGCACGAAACGCGCGTTTTCGATGGCGGCCAACAAGGCCACGGCGCGCTCGGCGAGCTCGGTGCTCGCGCCACGCGCGCTCATCGCTGTCACCAATTCGGAGCGCAACACGCCGCGTCCCTTGAGTCCAGTCGCAGCCTCAATGGCAAAGTGGAGCGCGCGCTCGACGGGGCCGCCCACACTTTCCAGCGTGGCGTGGTTTTGAGCCAAGCTTCGCGCAGCGTCGAGCTCGCGAGCGGCTTTGCGCGCGGGCGTGTCCTGCCGCGCGCCGACGCGCTGCCGGAGCCGGCGCCCGACGCGGACCAGCCCGTTTGCGAGCAGCACTGAAAACGGGCCGGCCGCGAGCCACGCGAAGAAGGCGTGCGTGTCGGCCAAATAGCGCACGGGCTCGGCGGGCTTACCACTGAGCTTGGGCGACAGCAGCCCGCTCAAGCGATCGCTCGGCGCGTTCGGCGCTGGCGCCGTCGCTTTGTTCGGATCCGGCCGCACCTCCACGCGCCCAAGCGTGGCGCGCGCGATCTCGTAGCGACCCCGCTCGGGGTTGTAAAAGGGCAGAGTAAGCTCGCCGAGATCGACGCTGCCGGCGTGATCGAGGCGCACCACGTAGGTGAACGTTCGCGTGCCGCTCACGACGCCGGTTCGGGCCTCGAGCTTCTCGATCAGCGTCGGATCCATCCAATCGACGCCGTTTTGCTGGGGGACGTCGAGCTTCGAGGGCAGGTTTCCGTTGCCCTCGAGGGTGGCTATCACCGAGACGGCCTCGCCTTCGCGCACGCTCTTCGGATCGACGGCGGCGCGTAGCTTGTAGTCGCCCACGTCGCCCAAGCGGTAACCGGCTGGGCGCTCTGCGAGTGGCGGCTCGACCACCGTGATGTCGATCGGCTCGCTCTCGCGCATGACGCCGAGCGCACCCGCTGGAGCGCGATAGTTGCGCCCCGCGAAGCCGAGTCGCATCGACCCGATCCGCAGGCTGCCAGTGCGGATCGGAAACAGTACCAAGTCCGTAATCTTCTGCGCGAAGAAGCGCTTGCCATCGAGCATGATGGCGACGCCCTGCGGTTCGGTTTCGACGTCGTAGCTCAGAAAGCCATCGCGACTCGGCTCGGTGGGGCTGACCCCCTGAAACGCGCCCGCCCCGGCGTAGGCATAGATTTGAACGCCTACGGCCTGTCCGATCACGACTTTGCGGGGGCTGGCCTTGGCGACCAGGAATGCGGTCGGATCTTTGGCGTGATCGAGTTGGTACTCGGGCGGCACCGCCGGCAGCTCGGGTTCGCGATCATCCGAAGGAAACGGCAGACCGCGCGGAAAGTTGGGGAAATTAGGGAAGCCCGGGAACATGCCGAAGGGGTCGAACGGATCGACCGGTTGGCCTCGCTGGGGAAGGCGTCCGCCGGCGAGCGGCGCCACCACTTCGACGTCGAACGCCTGCCCCTTGTGGGTTTCGCCGTCGATGTCGACGCTGGGCGGCCCGATGTGCAGCGTGCCCGGCTTCGGCGCCGACAGCGTCCAGCTCAGGGTCACGCCACTCTGTTGCACCATGCGCCCGTTGGTGATGGTGACCTGCGTCTGGGTGCTCGTGCGCGGGCCGGCGCTGCGCACGCCACGAGGCACCGGCAAGCGCGCGTTACTCGGACTGCCGCCGTTCTGGGAATTGATGACGATCTGAACGGTGAAGGGCTGGTCGACCTCGACGCGGCGCGGGCTTTCGAGGTGCATGCTGGTCTGCGCGCAGGCCGCGCGCGTAGCCAGCGTTGCCGAGGACAGCGCGATGAGCGTGCTCACGAGGTGCGCCGCGCCGCGCCTCACTTGTCCTCCATCACGGCGCGCCGCCCTTTCAGCGCGCGATTCTTGGCCTCCTGTTGCTGAACGCTCGGTGCCTGCTCGAGCTGATCGAGGATCGACTCGTCTTGGTTTTGCTTGTTTTGTGGCTTGGGCTGTTCCTGGGGCGCACCGCCATCCGGTTCGGGCGCCGGAGGCTTGCCGCCGTCCGGCTCGGAATCCTTCTGGCCCGCGTCGGGTTGGCTGTTGGGTTTGCCACCATCGTCGGATTGAGAGCCGCCGTCCTTCGGCCCTGCGTCGTCCTGACCTCCGTCGGGCGGGCCGCTGTCCTGGCCTGCGTCCTTGGGGCCCGCATCCTTCTTGTCTTCTTGATCCTGAGCGCGGCGCAGCGCGATGGAACGGTTGTGCGCTGCGTCGCTACCGATCGGGTCGCCGGCGTCGAGTTCGAGCCCTGGGCTGATTTTGAGCGCTTCGTCGTAGCTCTTGACGGCGGTCTTGTAGTCGCCGCGCAAGAACTCGAGATTGCCCGCGAGATACAGCGCTCGCGCTCGAAACTCCGGCTTCTGCGTCGGATCGCCAGCCACGATGCGCACGATACGCAGGGCACAGTCGACCTCTGCGCCACGACGCTCCGCCAGCGACTTCTCTTCGGGGCTCGGTCCACCGTCGCGCGCGAGCGGCTCTTCCCCGAAGCGCTGCCCGAAATGTTCGGCGATCTGGAACAGGCCAATGCCCAGGTCGAAACTCGCGTTGTTGCGTTCGCGCACCGCATCCGGCGTTCCGAGCTCACCCTTTTCGCACTTGCCGGTCGACAAGTACTGCTCGAGAAGGGCCACGGCGGCGCCCGCGTCGCCTGCGTCGAGAGCCGAAATCGCCGACTCCACGGCGGGCGCGTTGCGATCGAACAGGGACGATGATGAGTGACGCGAGCAGGCTCCCGCCGCGATCGCCGCGAGTAGCGCCAAGCAGGCGCCCACTGCCGCGCCAGCGCTGCCTGGGGCGCGGCGCCGCCGACGTTTGCGCGGAGCCGGCGGCGGCAACTTGGCCGCCTTGTCACGCGGCTTGGTTTCGTTGACGAACACTTCGATGAGCAAGAGTAAGCTCGCGAGCCCGAGCGGATAGTAATAGACGTCCGCGTAGACGGTCTCGACCCGCTCGGAGAGCTCCTCGGTCATCAAGCGGCGCAGCTTGTTGGCGATGAGCTCGATGCCCGTCCGGCCCCCTGTGCTGCGCACGATTTCGCCGTGGCCAACCTGCGCGATTTTCGCGAGCTGGGCCTCGCCCTCGGCGGAGAGCGCGGTGGTGAGCGCCTTACCCTCGTCGTCGTGGCGCCAACCGGTGACTTGCCCCGACTCGCTCACCTCCGGAATCGGCTCCGGAGTGCGGCCACCGACCTGCACCACGTTGACCACGATATCATCGGTTGCAAGCTGCTCGGCGACCGCGACCGGATCCCCCTCCAAATCTTCGCCGTCGGTGACGAGCAGCATCACCTTCTTGTGCTTTTGCGCGACCGGATCGCGCATAAAGAGCTCTCGACCGGCTTCCATGGCTCGCGCGATGGCGGTGCCGCCGACGGGCATGTCGTTGGGCGTAATCTGTCGGAAGAACTGGGCGATCGAGCCGGCGTCGCTCGTGAGCGGGAACGACATCGGCTGGCCCGCAAAAGCCACCGCAGCGAAGCGCGCCCCGGGCAAATCCGCCATCAAGCGGGTCACTTCACTCTTGGCGCGCAAGGTGCGAGACGGCGCGATGTCGCGCGCGTACATGCTCTTCGAGTAGTCGAGCACGACCACGACATCCAAATTGGTCGCCGGGATCAAGCGCGTCCCGCGCCCGTATTCGGGCTGACTCAGGGCGAGGAAGGTCAGCGCCACGGCAGCGACCAACAGGCCGCCCTTCAACGCGCGTCGCCCGCCAGGGCGGCCTGTGACCAACCCCAAGACGAGCTTCTCGTCACCGAAGCGCCGTGTCGCCCGGATCAAGAGAAAGCCGCCGAGCACTAAAATCGCGGCCACCACGAGCGCGAACGTCGTGCCAAAGAGCCAATAAGGGGCCGCAAATCTCACGGAAACCTCCTGAGCACCAGCGCCCGTAGCAGCGCTTCGGCCGCTAGCAGGAGTACGCCCGGCAGTAGGTAGTAGCCGAACAGGTCTTCGTAG
The DNA here is from genome assembly GCA_019695485.1 of Sorangium sp. Taxonomy (GTDB): domain Bacteria; phylum Myxococcota_A; class Polyangia; order Polyangiales; family Polyangiaceae; genus PMG-095. Next base: position 6,850 of record JAEUAF010000632.1, on the reverse strand, counting down.
CTGGCGATCGAGGCTTCGAGCTTGGTCTTCTCGAGCTTGTTCAGCACGTCGTGAAAGCTTGCTTGCAGCGCCTTGGCGTCGGTCGCCACGTACATCGCGCCGCCGGTAGTGGTGGCCAGTCGCTGCAAGAGCTCAGGGTTCACCGGGAAGGACTGGGGCGCGTAGTGGGGTTGGCCGAGCAGATCGACTCCGTCTTGCACTTCGCTGGCGTCGCCCTGGCCGATTTGCACGGTGAACAGTTTGACGCCGACGGTGTTGGCGAGGTGTGCGGCGTAATCGGGCGCGAGCTTGCCCCGGTTGTTGTCGCCGTCCGTGAGCAGGATCAGCGCCTTGCTCTTGGCCGTGCTCTTGCGCAGGCGTGCGACGCCGACGCCGACCGCATCGCCGATGGCGGTGCCACTGGCGTCGATCAAGTTGAGCTCCATCTTGGAGACCAGCGCATCGACCAAATGATAGTCGAGCGTGGGCGGCGACAGCACGTAGGCGCTCGAGCCGAACACGACCACGCCGATACGGTCGCTCTTTCTGCGTGCGATGAAGTCACGCACCACGGCTTTGGCGGCGTCGAGCCGCGTGGGGCGCACGCCGCGCGGCTTTTCGGCCATGAAGCGCTTCAAATCGTCGGGCACGTTGTCGAGCACCGCCTGCATCGATCCCGACATGTCGAGCGCGAGCACGATGTCGATGCCCTCTTCGTCCGTGGTCTGCGGGTGCAGGGTGTCGACGGGGCGCGACAGCGACAGGATGAAGAGCCCCAGCGTCACTGCGCGCATCACGCCTGGTAGGTCGCGCAGCCACACGCGCACTCCAGACGGCCCCACCGAAAGCGGCAGCAAGGTGCCGATGCGCAGCCGTGGCATGCGCCGATCCTCGCCCCAAATTCCACGCCAGTACACGAACGGGATCACGAGCAGCGCGAGCAAGAGCCACGGCGCCTGGTAGTGCGCCGACAGCAATTCGTCGCCACGCGCGAACAGCGGGTAAGCGAAGCCCACGCCCACGATCAGCAGCGTGAAGCCAGCGATCGAGAATGCCCGCAAGAGCCGAGGATGGTTCTTCACGGATTACCTCCCGCGGGTGGAGGGGCCACGGGCGACTCGGGCGCTGCTGGGGTGGGCGGCTCGAGCGGCGGCGGCGCGACGGGGCGCGTCTTCGTGACGAGATCCTCGGCGCGCTCGAGCACGCTGCGGCATTCGGCTTCGGTCGGCGTCCGGCGCGCGAACTTGACGAGATCCGCGTCCTGCATGAATTCTTGAACGGAGACCCAGACGTCGAGCGGCATGGCGATGCGTCGAAGCGCGGTCAGCGCCTCGCGCGTCGTGCTCTCGAGCCCGTCGTACCCGAAGTGATCGCCCAAGTACTTACGCAGCACGTCGGACGCGCGATCGTAAAACTCGGCGAAGCGCTGTTCGTCGAGCAGCCCCGAGTGGCGTAGATCGTGAAGCGACTCCAGCGCCACTTCCCAAGCCGGTCGCGATGGTACCGGTGGCGGCAGCGGCTTTGGGCGGCGCCGCCAGATCTGAATCAAGGTCGCCAACAAAGCGCCCGCCACTAGCGCGATCAACGCGGCATAGGTGACTTGCCTGGCAGCCACCCATTCCTCGCGCTGCTTTCGCGGTGGGGGGTTCGGTTTTGGCTTCGGGTTGGGATCGTTCGCGGTCGGCTCTTCGAGCAGCACCTGGTGCGGGCTCGTGCAGAGCGTCATCAGCTCGCCGCTCTTGCGCGACACGGCGATCGGCAGGGGTGGCAGCGTGAGCTGATTGCGCCCGGGCTTCGGCGGTAGCGGCACGAACCACAGTTTGACGGTGGTCTTGGCTTGCCCGTTGGCCTCACTGCGCTCGAGCGTCGGGTGCGCGTCGCCGTTCGGATCGGGAAAGAAGAAGTGCGAGGCTTCGAGCGCCTTGAATTCGTCGCTTCCCGATTTGACGTGAAAGCCACTCGGAAGCACGGTCTCGCCGGGGCCATGCTCGATGACGAGCTTTAGCAACACCGCATGCCCACTGGTGCCGCGCGCGGCGATGCTCTCGATGATTTGCGGGCGCGCTTTGCCGATTGGCACGTGTTCGACGCACGTTCCAAAGTCCGTTGGCGCCGCCGTGGCGGCAGCGCTCGCTGATGCCGGAGCCGTCGCTGTCGCGGTGGACGTGGCCGGCGCCGCGGGCGAGGCGCTCGGCGCGGGCATGGCTTTGGGGTGCGCGGCGGGGGTGGCTGGTCCCGTTGCGGGTTTGGGTTCTGCGCTGAGCGTCGCCGGCGCGAGCGCGATCAAGCTGGCAGTCCAGAAGGCCCCGCGGTTCATCGGCGGATTCTCCGCGCCCGTCGCGCAAACAGATCGCGTAGGGGACGAATGTAGGGTTGGTCCGTGCGCACGACGACGTGATCGAGCCCGAGCTTCCGGAACAGCTTGATTTGCGTGTCGCGGATGGCCAGCATGCGCTTGTGATAGTGCGCGCGCACCACCGGACTCGCGGTGTCGACCAGCACGCTTTCGCCGGTTTCCAGGTCTTCGAAGGCGGCCAAGCCTACGTCGGGCAGGGTCTCGTCGCGCGGATCGACTAGCATCACCGGGATGACGTCGTGGCGTGCAGCGGCGAGGGACAGCGCACGCTCGTGCCCCTCTGCGAAAAAATCGCTGATCACGAAGGCCACGCTGCGGCGTCGCGCCACGCGGTACAGCGTTTCGAGGGCGACCTTGAGATCCGTACCGGGTCGCTCAGGCGTTGCGCCGAGAATCTCGCGCACCACGCGCATCACGTGTTTTTGCCCCTTCTTGGGCGGCACAATCTTCTCTACTTGATCGGTGGAAAGGATCAGCCCGACACGATCGTTGTGCTTGGTCGCGCTGAACGCGCAGAGCGCCGCTACCTCTGCCGCGAGGCGTGCCTTGTTGCCGCCGCGCGTGCCGAACTGCTGGCTCTGGCTGAGATCGACCACCAACATCATGGTCATCTCGCGCTCTTCGACGAACACCTTGACGTAGGTGTTGTTCATACGCGCGCTGACGTTCCAGTCGATGGTGCGTACGTCGTCGCCCGGCTGATATTCGCGGACCTCGCGGAAGGCGAGACCTTGGCCACGAAAGACCGAGGTGTAGTTCCCGGACAACTGCTCGGTCGCGAGCCGGTTGGTCGTGATCTCGATCTTGCGCAGCGCTTTGATTAGCTCCTTCGGAATCACGCTGTCGCTCCTTGGTCGGCTAAGAACACGAACGCTGTCAGGGAACCTCGACGACCTCGAACACGCGGCGCACGATGTCTTCGGCGGTCACTTCTTCGGCCTCGGCTTCGTAGGAGAGCACGATGCGGTGCCGCAGCACGTCTGGGCCGATGGCCTTCACGTCTTCGGGCGTAACGTAACCCCGGTGACGTAAGAAGGCGTGGGCGCGCGCGGCGAGATTGAGCGCGATACTCGCACGCGGGCTGGCGCCGTACTCGATCAGCGGGCCGAGGTCCTTCATGCCCTTGGCGCCGGGCTCGCGCGTGGCGAACACCACGTCCACGATGTAGTCCTTCACGCGATCGTCCACATAGACGTCGCGCACGACCTTGCGCGCCTCGAGCAGCTGGCCCGGAGTCGTGCGCGCGCTGGCCGTCGCGGCGATGGGAGCCGTCATGCGATCCATGACGGCTCGCTCTTCGTCCCGGCTCGGGTAATTGACCTTGATCATGAGCATGAAGCGATCGACCTGCGCCTCCGGCAGCGGATAGGTGCCTTCTTGCTCGATGGGATTTTGAGTGGCCATCACCACGAACGGATCGGGCAGCGGATAGGTCTTGTCGCCGATCGTAACCTGGCGCTCTTGCATGGCCTCGAGCAGCGCGCTCTGCACCTTGGCGGGCGCGCGATTGATCTCGTCGGCCAACACCAAATTCGCGAAGATGGGCCCGAGCTTGCTGCTAAATTCGCCGGTCCTTTGATCGTAGATCACCGTACCCACGAGATCGGCGGGCAAGAGGTCAGGGGTGAATTGAATGCGCGAGAATTTGGCGTGGATTGCGTCGCAGATCGTGCGCACCGTCAGCGTCTTCGCAAGGCCCGGGACCCCTTCGAGCAGCACGTGGCCGCCCGCCAGCAATCCGACCAACACGCGCTCGATCATGTACGACTGCCCGACGATGACCTTTCCGATCTCCGCGGTCAGGTCGTCGATGAACGCGCTCTCTTTGGCGACGATGTCATTTAGTGCTCGGACGTCTTGCATGCTCACACCGTGTTCGGGGGCTCGAAGGTTTTCCTGAGTCAGGCCGCGCCCGCTATAGCGCGGCCGGCCCGCGACAGACAATCGAGCGCATGCGGCTATTCCCGGGCCGCTCGACCCCAAGTACCAGGCGCATCGGTCACGGGGCCGGTTTCGCCGCGCCGGCCTTTTCGCGCGCTCGGCGGGGAGGACGAAGCGCTCGTGGCCCGCGCGGAGCGACGGCCCCTGCTCAGTGCCCGATCGCGTCTACGAACTCTTTGAACGCCGTGTCCTCGCCCGGCTGCGGCCGCTGCAGGCGCCCGGGCGCTTGCGTGTGGCCCGCGTTGAGCTCGCAGTGCACGCCGGCGATGTACTTCTTGGCAGCCTCGTCGTACCCGCGCCCAGCGACCACTTCCTTGGCGATGTCGCGCGCCCCGTCCGCCAGCGAATCGCAGTTTTGTGCGGGGGTTGCCAGCGCCAGCGCCTTCGGATCTTCGCAGCACCCGCCGCGGATCACGGCGAACGCGGGCATGTCGTACCAGCCGAGTCGCGCCCAAAGCTTCATGGCGTCGGTGACGGTCCCCTTCGGCGCGCTGCCGACGACGACCACGCGCATCTGCTGGGCTCCCTTGTTGGGATCGGTTTCAGTGCACAAAAACCCGAGGTCCGGCTGTTTGCCGAAGGCACCTTTCGGCAAGTAGCTCGCCACGCACGAGCCGGTCTTATCGAGCTCGATGGTTTGCTTTTGCTCTTCGCCCGTGACCGGGACGTCGGAAAGCTCGATGGCTTTTGCCGATGGCGGCTCGGAGGGCGCGGGCGGCGGCGGTGCAGGAGCTGCGACTGGGGTCGGTGGCTTGCTGCGCATCGCAGACACCGCATACATCCCGCCCAACCCAAGCATGGTGCCGACGATTGCGAGTACGCTGAAGCGCGGACGTCGCGGGCTCGCCGGGCGCGCGGCGTTCACGCGCAGCGCTGGCTTTTCTGCCGCCGGTTTCGCCCCAGGTGGCAGCGGCGGTGGCATCGTAGAGTGGGGCCCAATCAACACCGCTTCTTCGCCGGCGTGTTCCACGAACCAGCGCGCCAGCTCGCGCTTCAGAGGACGCACGTCCTTGCCGCGCGACTCGGGATTGCTGTTCAAGCCGTGCAGCAGCGCTTCGCGTAGGGCGGGGTGGGTGACGCCGGCGGCTTCGATGTCGGAGAGCGCGGAATAGCCCTGCTTCGGCGGCGCCTTGCCGGTGAGCATCATGTGCAGCAGACCTGCCGCGGCCCAAGCGTCGTCCGCGACGGAGGGCAACCCGGTCTCACCGCGTTCGGGGCTGTGGAACGTGCGCTCGTCCGAGGGAACAGGCGCGAACGTCAGCACCGGGCCGAGGCGCTCGGGTGGATCGAGCAGCACGCTGTCGGTATGGATGAAGCCGTGCACGCCGCCGGCGTCGTGCAGCGTCGAAAGCGCATCCGAAACTCGGAGCGCGGAGCCGACGGCCTCGACTTCCGACTTCTTGCCAACCTCGGCGAGGCGCTTGGTGAGCAGCGTCCCTTCGATGCGTTGGAACACCAGCAGCGTCACCCCGTCGTGGCTGAACACCTCGAGCACCGGCGCCAGGTGCGCGTGCTCGGTCTTGCGCGCCGCGGCCGTGGTGTACGCCTCGACTTCGTCGCCGCGGAGCTCGAGCAGACACACCGCTGTCCCGACGCCCTCCACCGTTGCGGCGAAATAGGCGCGTTCTTCACTTGCGAGGCGCGACTCCACTCGGTACTTACCGAGTAGCGCGCCAGCGTCGATACCCTCGAGGGAAGCCACTGACTCTTTCGCACAAGAGTTACACTTCGCGCCCCGAGCGTCTAGATTTCGCAGCATCGCTCATGCAAGCCGGACGGCCGAACCCCACGCAACAAGCGTCCAGTTGAAGCTCGAACGGATGGCCGAGCCGCCTTGCCGACGGGTACGACGGTTACGGTCGATGTCGGCGATTCGACTGTTTGCACACCGCGTTTAAATAAGCGGCGCTAAGCTCCGCGCGAGGTAACGCCGTGCTTTTCACTGGAACGAGCGGGTTTTCTTACAAGGAATGGCGAGGCTCTTTCTATGAGGAGCGCTTGCCCCCCTCCGAGATGTTGAGCGCCTACGCGGCCAAGCTGCCGACGGTCGAGATCAACAACACGTTCTATCGCATGCCCACGCCGAGCTTACTCGAGGGCTTTCGCGACAAGACTCCCGATGGCTTCAGCTTCGCGCTCAAGGCGCCGCGCCGGCTCACGCACATCGCCAAGCTCAAGAACATTGCGGAGCCGCTCGCGCACCTGGTTACGACCGCGCAGACGCTGGGCGCGAAGCTCGGTCCGATGCTGTTTCAGCTGCCGCCGACGCTGCGCAAAGATTTGGACCTGCTGACGGCCTTTTGTGCGGAGCTTCCGTCCGGGCTCAGCGCCGCACTCGAATTTCGCCACCCATCCTGGTTTACGGATGACGTCTACGCCGCGCTCGCGGCGAAGAACGTCGCGCTCTGCGCGGCCGAGGTCGACGAAGACGATGGGCCCGGCGCCCCGTTCGTGCGCACGGCCGACTTTACCTATGTTCGGCTGCGCCGCGCCGAATACGACGCGGCCGGGCTCGAGAGCGCGTTGGCGCAAATCAACGGCCTCGGCGTGGAACGCGCGTTCGTCTACTTCAAG
>JAEUAF010000622.1 GCA_019695485.1 Sorangium sp. | reverse complement strand
GCGGCGCTAACACCGGCGGCGCAAGCACGGGGGGCGGTGCCGACACCGGCGGCGCTAACACCGGCGGCGCTAACACCGGCGGCGCAAGCACGGGGGGCGTGGGCGGCGGAGCGCCGGGAGGGCCACTCCTTCAAAGCGGCTCAGGCGTGATTCCGGCGTTCAAAGCGGCGCCCCACTGCGAGCATATCGACTTCCCAAAGGCGTTCCAGGTCGACGACGCCGAGCTCAGCGTTCAAGCCTCGCTGCTCTATCCGGGCTCGTCGACGACCCACGCGGCAACTGCCCTCTGGGTGGAGGCGATCACCGCTGCTGGATTCGATGCCTGCCTCGCTGAAGATCCCAATGTCGACAACGCTCACGGCCGTTCGCGAGTCGACTGGGTCGCGTATGTGACCGACTCGGTCGCTTCGCTCGGCTTCGCAGCGGGCCGCCAAGCGTTGAGTGCGGATCCCACGTCGGAGTGCCGCACCCTCACGCTCCCGTCGGACCTCGGCGGCACGCTCGGTGTGCAAGCCACGCTCAGCTATCCAGGATCGCTCGGACAAGGCAGCAACGCTTCCGTGGTGTGGCTCGAGGAGCTGTCCTCGAGCGATTTCCGAGCTTGCGCCGAGGCGCTCGTCGACGCGACGGGCGCGGTGACGTCCGCAAATCTCGACTGGCTCGCGTACCTGCAGGCTTCGCCCGCCGCTGGCTTCAGCGCCGGGGAGCACGATTTCTCGGGCTTCAACGATACGTCGTGTGAGGTCGTTTCGACCGGCTGCCAGGGCTGTCAGAACGCGCAGGTCACGGCCAATCACCGCCGCCGCACCGAGGCGACCACGACCTTTCACGACAGCACTCTCGTGTGGGTCGAAGACTTTGCGAGCAACGGCGATCTCACGATTTGCGTGCGCGAAACCTCTGCCAGCAACCTGAGTCACGATGGGCACCTCAGCGTGGCCTGGCTCGCGCGCAAACAAAACGACTGAGCCTCGCGGAGCTCAGCCGCGCCGCAGGCGCTCGAGCCGATCGCGAATCGATTGCTCCAAACCTTCGGCGCTAGGCTCGTAGAAGCGCTGACCAACGAGCTCGTCCGGCAAGTAAGTTTCGCCGCGCACGTAGGCGTGCTCGTGGTCGTGCGCGTAGCGGTAATCTTTGCCGTAGCCCTCTTGCTTCATCAGACTCGTGACCGCATTGCGTAGCTTGAGAGGCACGGGCAGCGCGCCGTGCTCCGCGAGCGCCTGGCGCGCCGCTTCGATGGCACGCTTCACGGCGTTCGACTTGGGGCAACTCGCGAGATAGAGGCAGGCGTGGGCGAGCGGGTACACGCCTTCGGGAAGCCCCACCCGACGCAGCGCTTCATCGGCTTGCACCGCCACCGCGAGCGCGCGCGGGTCCGCGTTGCCCACGTCTTCGCTCGCGAAGATCAAGAGCCTGCGCGACAGAAACAGCGGGTCGTCACCGGCGTCCAGCATCCGCAAGAGCCAATAGATCGCAGCGTCGGGATCACTTCCGCGCAGCGACTTGATGAGCGCGCTCGAGACATTGTAGTGCTCTTCACCGCTCTTGTCGTAGAGCAAGGTGCGCTCTTCGGCAGCGCGCCGCACCGTGTCGAGGTCGACATGTCCTCCCGTTCCAACCAAGCCCGCGGCGACCTCGAGCAGGCCGAGCGCGCGCCGGGCGTCGCCACGCGCCGCGTCCGCAATCGCCGCAAGCGCCGGTGCGTCCGCCGTCAGCTGTTCACTACCGAGCCCGCGTTCCGGTTCGACCAGCGCGCGCGCCAAAAGCTTTTCGAGCTCCGGCTTGCCGAGCCGCTCCAAACGAAACACGCGGCAACGCGAGAGCAGCGCGGCGTTCACCGAAAACGACGGATTTTCCGTGGTCGCCCCCACCAAAGTCAGCGTGCCGTCCTCGATGTGCGGCAGGAACGCATCCTGCTGGCTCTTGTTGAAACGATGAATCTCGTCGACGAAGAGCGTCGTGCCACGCCCCTGATAGCGGCGGCGTTCGCGGGCCTTGTCGATCAACGCGCGCAGCTCGGCGACGCCTCCCAGCACCGCGCTCAGCGAGTCGAACTCGGTGCGCGTGACGTGCGCTATCACGTGCGCCAGCGTGGTCTTCCCCGAGCCAGGCGGTCCCCACAAGATCAGCGACGGCACGCGATCCCTTCGAATCGCGTCACCCAGCAGCTTGCCCTCGGACAGCAGGTGAAACTGGCCGACGACCTCGTCGAGCGAGCGCGGCCGCATGCGATCGGCGAGCGGTTTCGGAGCCCCACCGAAGTCCGCACGTTGGGCGGCGCGCTCGAGCAGCGTGGGACCTTCGGGGGCACGCGACCGCTTGGACATGCTCAGCTCGCTGGGCGAGCGCGCTCGCCGAAAATCGCCGTCCCCACTCGCACGCACGTCGCACCGGCGTGGACTGCGTACTCGAGATCGGCCGTCATACCCATGCTGAGCTCGGGCAAGCGCCCTGCTCCGCCGAGCTCGGCGCGAAGCTTGGCGAGACGTTCGAAATGAGGGCGGGCGTCCGCAGGATCGGCTGTGGCCGGAGGGACGCACATCAAGCCGCGCAGGCGCAGGCCAGGCTCACGCTCGATCGCCGCGAGCAAGTCGGCGACGTCGTTCGGCGCGGCGCCCGCCTTTTGAGGCTCGGCCGCGATGTTCACTTCGACCAGCACGTCGAGGCGCGCTTCGGCAAGGGGAGCGCGCCACGCGCTGCTCGGCGAACGCCACGCTGCGCTTGCCGAGCTCGCCGACCAAATCCGAGGAATCGACGGTCTGCACGCTGCACACCAAGGGAACGACCTTCTTCGCCTTGTTGCGCTGCAGGTGACCGATGAGGTGAAAGCGCAAATCCGTGAGCTCGGCCAACGCCTCCACCTTCTCGCCGAGCTCCTGCACGTAGTTTTCCCCGAAGTCGCGCTGGCCTGCGGCGTACGCTTCGCGAATTTCCAAGACCGAGTGAAACTTGGACACCGCCAACAGCTTCACGCTGCCCTCGGCGCGCGCGGCAACTCGTTCCGCCGCCGCGATTCTGGCCCTGACGGTGCGCAGGTTCTCGGCAACTCCCATAGCCGGCGAGATTAGCTCCCCTCCGGCGACAGGCTCAGAACGCGAATCCCAAGCTCACCCTCGAGGTTGACGAGCTCACCACGGGCCAGTTCGCGCCCGCCGGCCCGCAATACGACGGGTTCGGTCAGCGCTCGCCCTGTCTCGATCACGTCGCCAGGCCGCAGCGCCGCCCACTTTCGCGCCGGGAGGCTCACTTGCCCGAGCTCCACGCGCACCACGAGGGGCGCGTCGAGCACTGCCTCCGCGAGCGTCGGCGGTTCGGAATCATCGCTTTCCATCGTCGTCTCCTCGGCGGCTGCAAGGGCAACGCGCGTCGGCTCCCGTAGCACGATTCGTCCGTTCGGGCCGACGTCCACGGAGAAGCCGCGTTCGCTCGAGCCCGCCACCAGCACGCCCGTGCCCTGTTTCGACGCGTTCACCCACAGGCCCTCTCCCGGACAGAAAGCCCCGCCTCGCTCCAGCGTGGCCAGCGCGCGCGGTGTGGACAGGCTCGTACCCACCACCAGCGGCAGTGCGACCTCGTGCGCAGCGAGCATGCCCAAAAGCTCAAGCGGATCCGCGACCGTCTCCGCAGCACCGAGCGCGCTCATCGACAACGCTGCAGCGTACGGCTTTCCGTGCAGCAGAACCGTGGCGTGGATGGTGACGGCTTCTGGCGCGTGCTCCGGCGCACGCGTCGACATCGGCAGCTCGGCCCCGGAGTTGCGCGCAACCTCCAATAGCAGCGCCGACAAAGCCCCCAGCAGCGGCGCGTCGAAGGTCGCGACGGGAGTCACGCTCGCCAGCGGGCGCCGCAACAAGAGGCCAAGCATCGACGCTGCCAACGCCGGTTCGAGCGCCACCAGCCAGCGCGCGCCTTCCCCCGGACTCTCGAAACCAAGCTTCACCCAGTCGGCGTGGGGCGCTGCGCGGCCGACCTTGCCGCGGACAAGCTCCACGTCGACGCCCAAAAGCTCGCTGAGCGCCCGGGCGAGCCCCCCGGGCGTCGCCACTCGCGCAAGCTGAGCCCGGCTCCGCTGAAGGAGAGCCTCCGCGGCCCGCTCGCAGCGGTCCAAGGCACCCCACGGAAACGCCGTGATTTTCCGGGAAAGCATCACGCGCGGCATCCTATACGGCCTTGGGCGCTAGAGGACTGTCCACAAGCCACCCACAAACCTGTGGACAACCCTGGGGAGTACCTGGCGAGATTCGCCAAGGACGGGCCAGCACCCTCAGTTCGAGCGAGTTCCAGACCTGAAATTGGCCCCGCCACCGCCGAACCTTGGTTTGCCGAGGCCACCGGCGGCCCAGTTTGCGCCCCTGGAATGAAGCCCGTATCTTGGGGCTCCGTGCTAGCCACCCTCCGCCGCTCCTTTCTTGCGCTTTCGTTTACCTGTCTGAGCTGGAGTCCGATGGGCTGTGGCCCACAGCCAGCCCCGGGCCCGACTGGCCAGGCGCGTGTCCTGCAACGCATGAGTGGAACCTGGCGCGTGCAGTCCTTCACCCCGGAAGACCGCCTCGAAGCGCCGCTTCAGAGCCTGCTCGACATCGAGCTTGGGCAGCTGACCATCACGTTCAGCGCCGACTCGTACACCGCGCGCGGACCGGGGGTGGATGTTACCGGGCGCTTCAAGCTCGATAGCGGCGAGGGAGATCTGCTTTCGGGGGCCCTCTATGATTCCACCGGTGTTGGCTATCGAATTTCGGCCGCCTTCGAGGACGGGGTGCTGAAATTCCGTTCCTATGACTCGCCCTGGCGCGGCTCGGGCACGCTGCTCCGCGCAGGCAATTGAGGCAACCGCTGTGGTAGCCTCGAGCCATGCGAAACGCGGCTCTGTGGACACTCCTCGGACTTCTCAGCACAACGGGACTCGCAGCCGCGGAAGACCCTAAGCCGGCTGGTAAGGCCGCCGCAGACAAGGGCACTTCGGACAAGGCGACCAGCACTGTCGATGTTGCTGCGAACGGCATCCGCCGGGACCCACGCGGCGTGCAGGGCATCAGCCCGATGTGGGAGGCGATCGGCAAAGGCGACAGCGCGGTGCTCGCTCGCGACTACGACGCCGCGATCAGCGCCTATCGCGAGGCCATCACCAAGAGCCCACAGAATCCGCTGCCGCACTACCGCATGGCAGAGGCGCAGAAGCTCCGCGGTGATCTCAAGGAAGCGGAGGCGTCGTACGACTCCGCGCTGCGCTTCGCGGCCCAAGACGCGACCATGAAGGCCAAGGTGCTCTTCTGCTTGGCCGACCTCAGTGAACGACAGAAGGATTGGGACCAGGCGCTCGAGCGCTGGACCGCGTACGAGACCTTCGCCAAGTCTGCCGAAAAAGCCAAGCTCTACCCCGCGTCCGCCGCCGATCGGAAGAAGCGCATCCTCGACTGGAAGCAAAACTCTGCGGACTCCGCGGAGGTGAAGACGCGCATCGAGAAGCGCCTCAAAGAGGCCGACGAAAAGGCCGTCAAAGACGCCAACGAGAACTCGAAGAAGAATATGAAGTAGGGGGCCTACCGCCCCAGGCGCACGCGCACGCTGGCGGCGAGCGCATCGTCGGCCCTGCGCGCGAAGCGCAAGAAGTCCCCGTACGCGGAGACCTGGATTCGCCCTGAGGGCAGCACAATCTGCCGGTCGAGGATGATGGCGCCGCCCTCCTCGCGATCCTGAATCTGCACCCGGTATTCTCCGTTGGAGAGCGTCTGCGGAGCGAGCGCGATGCCCAGACTGCTGCCCGTTGGCGGACGCAGCTTGAGCACGATGCGCTGTTCGCTGGCGTCCACGATCAAGAGCGGCGTCTGGCGCGTTGGTAGCGCGGCGAGCTGGCCGACGCGCGGCGCAAACGGCGGTGCGATCAGGAGCACGCCACCGGCCACCTGCGCGAACGCCGGCACGTGCGAGCTCGTGCGAATGATGAGCGGCTGGTCCGAGTCCGGTACATTCACGAGCTCGAATTTCTCGAGCTTCGCACCGCGCAGCGCGTGGCCAAGCAGCCGTGTCTCGACCAAGTCGCGGATCTGCGGCGCCGCCATTTCCGCGAGCGCGCCGCGGAGGGCGGTGGCGTACTTGCCCTGCAGCGTCTGTTCGAGCTCGACCTCGGCCGCGCCATCGCTCTCGAGCTGAATATCGCCGGAGTAGGTGACGCGATCGGCGAGGCCATCCGCAGGCACGCGCACGGCGTGCGGCGCGTCTTCCGCGAGCACCTGCGCAGGCATGCCACGCGCCTCTGCGGGCACGTAGCCGAACGGCGCATACTTGCTGCCAAGCGACAGCCAGACCTCGCCCTTCTCGGTCCCCACGCGCAAAAGCGGCAGTGAGTAGAGCGCGGCCGCCGAGAACGAACCGCTCGGCGCCAAGGTGAGCTTGCTCTGCGCAACGGAGTAGTCCACCGGAATGCCGACGGCGCGGCACAAGGTGATGAAGCCGCGCCACAGGTTGCCGTTCTTGCCGATGATGACGCGGCGCCCGTCGCTGTCCTCCCCTTCCTGCACGTTGCTGACGAGCCAGTGATAGAGAAGCTTGGCGCGCTCGCCGAGATGCTCGCGCGGAACGCTCGCCACGATGTGCTCGGCGATGCGACGCACGCGCGGATCGACCGGCGTCAGATCCGCCGAGGCGTCCGACATGGCTTCCAGCGTGCGCTCCGACGAGATCCCCCAGCCGACTTGCACGCTCGGCAGGAACTCGACCACCGGCGCGCCGAACGGCTCGACCGGGGCGGCTGGGCTGTTGTCGACGCGCCAGTGACGCGCAATGATCGCGCCGTCCTCGTGAACCTCTGGCTTGGGAACGTCGTTACGCGTCTCGACGTCGAGCGGCTTGCTCTTGGGTGAGATCACCAAGAATTCACTGCGCGCGTAGGCGATGTTCTCTTCGCGGAAGAACCAGCGCGGACCGATGTAGCGCTCGCCACGCTGGCCGTCACCAGGCTGCGACTCGCTGCGCTCGGTCTCGATGTAATCGCCCGCTTCGAGGTGCGGCATGGTGAGCGTGGCCTTGCCCTCCACGAACTCGGGCTCGAGCACGCTGCCATCCTTCTTGATGACTCG
>JAEUAF010000566.1 GCA_019695485.1 Sorangium sp. | reverse complement strand
CTCGCGCCGCCTGTAGCCGCGCCGCCCGAGCCCGTGAGGGCGCCGCCGGTGCCGAGGGTGGCTCCGCCCATCCCCGAACCGCCAGAGCCTGTCGTGGCACCTCCGTTGCCGACCACGGTGCCCCCGTTACCGAGAGTCGCGCCGCCGTTGCCAACGATGTGCCCTCCCAAGCCTGAACCGGTGCCGGCGCTGGTTTGGCCGCCCGCGTCGCTGGCGTCGAGGTTGCTGCTCGTTGCGCAGCGCATAAGGGGAACGGCCAATGGAAGTAGGGCCCAGGCATAGCGAGTCGAGAGGCGCACCGAATTCTCCTGAAGCGAAGCGTACCCTTGCGGGTTTTACGCAAGGCAGAGATTGAGTCACGCCAAGCTTTGCATGCCCCTTTCACTCACGCCACGCGATTGCGTGCGTGTCGTCGCCTCACGGGCGGTGAGTGCACTGAATCGCCTCCGCTTCGCCATGCGCACAGCGATAGGCGAACGCTCATTTCACGATGGCAGAATTGGTAGGCGCTTTGTCTCTGAGCGCCGCTCCGCCTCGGTATTCCTCACACTCACGCGCACACCGACGTTCGCGTGTCGGTGTGCGTAGGCAGCGCGCTGGCGCGGCCGATCCCCACTGAGATCGGCCGTTTTCCAGCTCGGCTCTTTAGCCCAACGTGACTTCGACGGCGACTTCGCTGCCCGCCTTCGCCAAGGGCACGACGTTGCCGCTGATGACTCGGCCGTCGACCTTGAGCTCGCTCACACCGCGCGACACGTGACGCGGATTCTTCACGGTAATGCGGTACTTCGCGCCGCGGAAGATGCGCGTGACCTGATAGCTGTCCCACGCTTTGGGGATACACGGCTCGATGGCGAGGCCCGCGTAACTTGGCTGGATACCGAGGATGTACTTGGTGGCGGCCGTGTAGGTCCACGACGAGGTGCCGCTCAGCCAGCTGTTACGAGCGAGTCCGAATTGCGGATGCTCGTCGCCCAAGATGTTCTGCGGGTAGGCGTACGGCTCGCACTCGAACTGATCGATGCTCTCGTTGCGCGCCGCGGGGTTAATCTGATGGTAGTACTCGTAGGCGCGATCGCCGTTCCCGACCATGGTTTCCGCGATCATCACCCAGGGGTTGGCGTGCAAGAAGATGCCGCCGTTTTCCTTGGCTCCCGGCGGATAGGTGGTGACGCCGCCTTTGGTTTGGTCGAAGCCTTTGTAGCCCGGCCAGCTGAGCTTGATGCCATTCTTGGTGTTCAGATGCCGGTTGACGCTGTCGAGGGCGGTTTGCGCGTGCTCGGGCGTCGCGAATCCGCTCAGCACGGGCCACGACTGACCGTTGGTGTAGAGCTGGCCCTCGCTGTTCTTGTGGCTGCCGATTGGGCTGCCGTCGGCGTCGAAGTAGCGGATGAACCACTTGCCGTCCCAGGCGCACTCGTTGAACGCGCTCTTCATCACCTCGTAGTCGGCGCGATAAGCGCTAGCGGTCGCGTTCTCGCCCAGTGCTTCGGCGAGCGCGATGAGCTCCTTCAGCGCGACGCCGTAGAGGTTCGCGTTGAACATCGACTCGGCGCCCTTGGCCAGATTGACCGTGTCGTTCCAATCCGCAAAGCCGAGCAGCGGTAGGCGGTGCGCGCCGGTGTCGCTCTTGGTGAAGGCAACCGAGCGCTTCAAGTGTTCGAGCACGCTCCCGCTTTCGATGACGTTGCCCTGCTTGTCCTTCTCGTAGAAGGGCACTTCGCGCTGCAAGAACGCGAGGTCGCCCGTCTCTTTCAGATACCAACACACGGAGAGCACGATCCAGAGATGATCGTCGCCGTAGTAGTGAGGGCGGTCCTCGCGCTCACGGGAGTCGCCTTCGTTGGCGACCATGGTCAGCGGATTGAGCTGATGCATGGCCGAACCGTTGCGCTTTTGGACGCTGAGCAGCATCACCATCAGCTCGCGCGCTTCCTCCGGCACGCGGTCGAGCACACCGAGCACATCCTGCGAGCTATCGCGGAAACCGATCCCCCGCTCGCCGAGGCCGAGCTGGTAGAGCGACAAGTAACGCGACCAGTTCTTGGTCGTGTAGCACTGCCGCGGGTTGTGCACGTTCACCATCGAATTGAAGGCGGCGTCCGGCGTCGTTACTTGCAGCTTGGCAAGGAAGTCGTCCCAAAACGCACGCTGCAGAGCGAGGTCCTCGTCGACGGCGGCGGAGCTTCGATACTTCGCGGCGTCGTGCAGGGCCGCGTCGCCACTCGGCGCTTGGCCGAGCTGCACGATGAGCTCTTTGGTCTCGCCAGGCGCGAGCGTGCCCAAGTGGTGGAGCAGCGCGCCGATGTTGTCTCCGCGCAAGGCCTCGTAGTTCGAGAGCTCGTCGTCGCGGAGCGCGAGCGGCTCTTTCCAGGTGCCGTACTCGTTGTCGCCGAGGAAGCGCTTGCGATCCGATTCGAAGGAAGAAACCGGCAAATTCGAGGTCAGGTAGTTGACCTGGCGGTCCTTGTTCATGAACGGGTACTGAAGGAGCAGCAAGACCTCGCCCGGCTTACCGATGGCGCGGCTTTGCATGGTCTGGGGCACCCAGTCCGCATTGTTGAACTGCTTCAGCGCATCGAAGTGCGTGTACTCGACGACCGGAATGGCATCGATGGCGAGCGCTTCCTTGCGCAAATTGGTGACGCGGATGCGCCGCACCTCGCAGCTGGCTCCGCGCGGCACGAACACCGTGATCTCGGTGCGAATGCCGTAAAACTCACTCAGGTAGCGGTTGTAGCCGAGCCCGACGTGACACTCGTAGCGCTCGTAGGCGTCGAGCGTCGGCACGAAGAAGGGCGAGAAAACCTTGTAGCGCCCGTTCTCCTTGAACCGCAGATAGAGCGTCTCGCCTTTGAAGTCCGACGATGGCAGCTGTGGGATGTACTTGACGATGCGGTTTAGCGCGGGGTCGTCCTTGCAGAGTAGCGATCCACCCGTATGGTCGACGATGCCGCCGAAGCGCATGGTCCCGACATAGTTGATCCACTTGACGGGGGTCTTTGGGGTGGTGATCACGTACTCGCGGTTAGCGTCGTCGAAGTAGCCGTATTTCATGAGAATCGAGGGGGGATGAACGGTTGGGAACGAAATCGCGGCGAAGGGTAGCGCTGTCTCGGCCGGCGCACGCGCCGAAGATCGAAAAAAATCCGCGAGCGCCAAGTCTGAGCGCAAATCGGCAGAAAATTGCGGGGGATTGAGAAGGCAGCCCGGCTTCAGTCGCCCTTTTCCTCGGCTGCAACGGCTCCAACGCGGGGCTCGAGCCTTTGCGCCGCGGTAAACACTGGCGCGCAGAGTCGTCGGTTCAGCGCCCAGAGAGCGTGAAGTCGAGCCCTTCGCTCGCGACGACCAAGTCGACCGACGGCGCCTTTTCGGCCAGCCAAAGCCGCGAGCGCTCACCGAGCGCGTCGAGCGCGTCGTCAGTCCGATCCGGATCGTGGTGGAACAGCGCCAGCCGCTTGGGCTGGGCAAGGACGCCCAATTTCAGCACGTCGTCGACGATCGAATGGCCCCAGCCAAGCTTGTGGGGCATGTCCGAGAGCACGTACTGCGAGTCGTGGATCAGAAGGTCCACACCCTCCGAGAAGCGCGCCAGCGCGTCAGGGCCGATCACGGCGGACGCGGCGTTGAGCTCGTTGTCCGTGAGGTAAGCGAGCGACGAGCCGTCATCGTCGTCGATACGGAAGCCTTGCGCACCACCCGGGTGGTTTAGTTGCACCGGTCGCACGAGGGCGCTGCCGATTCGCCACGGCGCGCTACTTGGCTTGGCGAGCTCGAGCTTCGCCGGGATGTCGTTGACGCTGACCGGGAAGTGAATGTCGTCGAAGATGTTGCGCTGGAAGCGCTCCTGCGCGTCGTTCGCGAGCGGGTAGACGATGATGTGGTTCGCCTTGTCCCAGAGCGGCGCGAAGAACGGCAAACCGAGCACGTGGTCCCAATGCGTGTGCGAGAGCAGCAAGTGTACTTGCGACTGGCGCCCCTCGCGGACGAGCTTGTTGCCGAGCGTGCGCAAGCCGGTGCCCGCGTCGAGCGCGAGCGTCGTACCGTCCGCCAGCTGGACTTCGACGCAGGACGTGTTGCCGCCGTAGCGGGCTGTCTGTGGCCCTGGCGCAGGTACTGACCCGCGGACGCCGTAGAACGTCACATGCATCGCACCGCCCACTCTATCGAAACCGGGGGTGCTCCGCGAGACCCGAGCGCGAGGCAGTGCGTTCGGAGCGGAATCGAGGCGGTGCGGTGTCTCCGGCCGGCGGGGCGGAGGCTTGGCGCGGGTCGGTCCCCCTTCAAGACAACTGGGAGCCGGTGACGCCACTCCCGAGGAGTGTCTATACTTCGGGGGTCGCGATGTCTGCGCTTGCTCCCGGCTTCCTCGTCGCGGCGCCGCCGCTCGGCGATCCCAACTTCGATCGCTCGGTCGTGCTGATGGCCGCCCACGGCGAGGAGGGTGCCTTTGGTTGGGTGATCAACGGGCGCGAGGTAATGACCCTGTCCGAATTGCTGGTGCGCGCCGACGTGGCGACGAAGCCACCGGCGCTTTCGGGGAGTGTACGCGTCGGCGGCCCGGTGTCGCCCGAGCAGGTGTGGCTCGTGTATCGCGAACAGCATCGCTTCGACGATATCGAGGATCAATTCGAGATCGGGCCCGGCGTGCTGGCGTGCGCTTCGCGGCGCGTCCTCGAGGTGATCGCAGAAGGGGTCGTTCCAGCGAGCCTGTTCGGCGTCATCGGCTACGCGGGGTGGGCGCCTGGTCAACTCGAAAACGAAATCCGCGGCGGGGCCTGGCTACCAGTCGATCTCAAGGTTGGGCTCGTGTTCGATGTGCCGCGTGAGGAACTGTGGCAGCGCGCCTACGAAAGCGCCGGCACCACGCCGATGGCGTTTTCCTCACGCGTTGGACTGGCGTAAGGCCCGTCCTGAAACTTCTCCCGTCCGAAGTTTAGGATCGGCTCTTGGCGCTACGCTCGTCCGACGAGCGGCACGAAGATGCACGGTACGGAGCGCTGCCATTCGACCGTTTGGTCCGGGAGCTTGGTCCCCACCAACAGGTGCTGCAGCTTGTCGTCACCGACGGGGATTACAATGCGTCCCCCGGCTGCGAGTTCGTCCACGAGTGCCGGCGGCACCTCGTCCGCGCCAGCGGAAACCAAGATGCGTTGATAGGGGGCCCGGCGTGGGTACCCGAGACGGCCGTTGCCCGCGACAACATGCACGCGGTCGTAGCCAAGCTCCCTGAGTCGCTCGGCGGCGGAGTCCGCCAGTTCCGGCACGATTTCGAGCGAGTAGACCTCGGCGCCGAGCTCAGCGAGCAACGCCGCGGCATAGCCGGAGCCGCCCCCGACTTCCAGCACGCGGTTGCCCACGGCCACGTCGAGGGCGCTGAGCATGAGTGCGATCATGCTCGGCTGACTGATGGTTTGTCGGAAGCCAATCGGTAGCGCCGAATCGCAATACGCGACCGCCACCTCTTCCTCTGGGACGAATAGATGACGCGGCACGTGCGCAAAAGCCCGCAAAATCCCGGCGTCCGCAACGCCGGTGTGCTCGCGCAAATCTGCCACTAGTGCCTCGCGCTGCGAACGCCACGGCTCGACGTTTGGTGCCGCCCTGCCATGGATTTCGTTCGCCTCTGTCACGCTCCCGAACGTGCGCCCTCACTCGGTCTTTGGCAATGGTCCCCAGGGCAGGATTTCATGCTGGGCGTCGGCCACTTTGAGGAGCCGTTCGGGCGCTCTTTCCTGCCAGGCGCCGATCGCCGCCGCGCGGGTTTCGAAACTGTGGCGCACGGGTGTCACTGGAGCCCGGGCCTTCGGTGCCGCCTCGCAGCGCAACAGCGCGGAAAGCAGCGCGCCGCGCCCAGAAATTCCCATTTTGCGGAAGCCCGACGCCAACTGATTCGCGACGGTTCGTCGCGAGGTGTGACGAAGCTCGGCGATTTTTTCGTGGGGATGCCCCTCCACGAGCAGGCGGGTCACGGCGGCTTCGGCTGTCGTGAGCACCGACGGTAGCGTGCGGTCGGGGCGCTCGGCGCTGATCACCCAGTGCTCCCGGTTCGGTTCGTTGAAGCGGTAAACACGCGCCGGCTCGATCGCGAATCCGCGCGCCGCGTGGGCTGCCATGACCACCAGCGCAGGCACGCGCGAGGCGAGATGGTTCTGCCCCATGGCTCGCAAGCAATCGCTGCAGGTGAGCGCGACCGTGGAGACAGCGAGTTTCCGTTCGATGGCGACGGACTTCTGGCTCTCCCCGAGCAAAATGCGCTCCAAGATCGCGACGCGGGCGGGATTCAGCGCGCGTTTGCGGCGCTCGCTGCGGTATTCGACCGCCAGAAAGCAGCGATCTTCGGAATAGTAGCCTTCGAGCACGAAGACCTTGCCGAGCAGCAGATCGCGCCAGAGAAGGCCCAGATCGAGCAACTCGGCTTCCGGTTGATCGGGGGGTGTGCTGGCCCCTCTCGTGAGGTGCGGTGGCGCGGCGGCCAGGATGGCTTCGTGCGGTAGTTCCGGTTCGTGACTTTGGATGCTGAACAGCATGTTTCAAGCTCCGTCGTGTCCCGTGAACCGTGTGGCAACTGCGGGATTCGCGGGGATATGCGACTATTGACCCCAAAGCGTCGTGGCAGGTATGAAGCGCTTCACACTTCCTGCGCTTTGGTCGAGGACAGATGCACCCGGGCGATCCCGTCGAACTCGTCGCCAAGATTCCGCTGTTCGATGCGCTCCCGGCGGCAGAGCGTCAGCCGATCGCGCGGCTGATTCGCGTTCAGCGGCACGCTCCGCGCGACACAGTCGCGTGGGAAGGCGACCCAGGGGGCACGCTCTTCTTCATTCTCAGCGGGTATTTGAA
>JAEUAF010000246.1 GCA_019695485.1 Sorangium sp. | reverse complement strand
CTCGACGTCTCGCGGACACAGCGGGCGCCGAGCGTGTCGCGCAGCGCTAGAACGCGTAACCGAGCGCAAACGTTTGCACGTAGATCGCGCGATCAGGAAGGCTTTCGCCTTCGCATGAAACGGGCTGTCCGTCGCGCTCGCAGCGCCAGTGCGGGCGATTCAACCCACGACTCCGACGCTCGCTGCTGCACCCCAGCGCGCTTCGAGTTGCAGCGGCAAATCATGGAAGTGTTCGCGCGGCTTTGCGGGCGCCGGTTCCGCGGCTGGCGCTTCTGCTGGTTCTTGATTGCCCCACGGGCTCACGAGCACGTCGTCGAGGTCTCCGGCGTGCGCCCGCGGCGTGAGCAACAGCGCGCCCGACAGGGCCGTTGCGCCAAACCTTCACCACGCCACGGCTCGCGAGTACTACGCTCCAATCGCCGACGGTTGGCAGCGGCGCGCGGCCCGTCGTGTGCGCGTGCTTCAGCACACGCGCGAGTCCGCGTTCATCGCAAATATCCGAGCCCACGGTCGCTCAAAAACTAACAAACTAAAATGCTCCAAAAAGCTGACCACTGGAGGCGCTGAGAACCACTACATAGGCATGCGAAACTCGCGACTCGGACTACTGGGTGCTCTGGCGCTCCTTGCCTGCCAAGGCGCAGATGATGCGGGAATTCTGCTGGGAAGTGGCGGCGCGACCGCGAGCGGCTCCGGCGGTTCTACGACGAGCCCGGGTGCGGGCGGTGCGTCGACCACTGCGTCGGGTGGCCAGGCCCCGAGTGGTGGCGCCCCAGCGTCGGGCGGCACGACCCCCGCCGCTGGGGCCGCGAGTGCCGGTCGCTCCGCAAACGGTGGAGCAGCCAGCGGTGGTGCTGCGAGCGGTGGCGCCGCAGCCGGTGGGGTTGCGACTACGGGCGGCGCTGCCGGCACTGCGGGCGCCGCGGGGCGCAATGGTGGCGGAGGTCGGAGGGGCACGGGCGGCGCAAGTGCGGCAGGCGCTTCTGCGGGCGGCGCTTCTGCGGGCGGCGCCAGTGCTGCTGGTGGTGGTGCCTCGACGGCGGGCGCGGGCGGTTGCGTGCAGAACCTCACGTGCATGCTGACCGCGCCGCCGTCGACGGGCGACATCCACCAAGATTGCGTCGACCGCGTCAATCAATTCAGGACAGAATGCGCCTGTTTGCCGGCGCTCGCGCGTTGGACGGCCGGCGAAGCCTGCGCCGATCAAGAAGCGCAATACGACAGCGAGCAGAACTCCGCGCACGCCGGCTTCATCGCGAACATCTGCAGTAGCGGTCAGGCGCAGGACGAATGCCCTGGGTGGGGATCCAACGCGCAAATCGTGTCGGGCTGTCTGCAACAAATGTGGAATGAAGGGCCGCCGCCGACCGCGACCTGTACCGATACCTGCTACTCGGCGCATGGTCACTTCATCAATATGACGAGTACGACCGCCACCAAAGTGGCGTGCGGGTTCTACACCACACCGGCCGGCAAGGTCTGGTCGACCCAGAACTTCTCGCGCTGAAGTTGTCGGCTCAGCGGCGCAGAATTACCAACCCGAGTCCTGAGCGCCGCTCTGGATCACTCACCAAGCGCTTCGATCAGCGCCTTGGCTTCGTCTCTGCGATAGCCGCCGTAGGCGCCGTCCGCGAACGGACGCAAGGCGCTCTCTGCTTCGCCTTTGCGGCCCAGTCGCACCAAGCAGAGCGCGCGATTGTAACGAGCTTCCGGCGCAAAGCGACCCGCTGGCGCCGCACCGAGATACGCATCCCACGCGCGCAGCGCAGCTCCGAAATCATGATCTACGAAGTGCGCTTGGTGGGCCACGCGGTAAAGCTCTTGGCCTGGGTCCGCGGCAGGTGGAGCGGGCGGCGGACTCGGCGGCGCATCGAGCGCCGCGCTAGGTGATTCCTCCGCGATAGGGGGTGTCGCGTCGGGCTGCGCGCTGGACCGCGGCCGCGAGATGAGCGAGCTCTTCGCCGTGACGGAACTTGTCGCCGGTAGATGTGCGGCTTCTGCGCTCGGAGCCGGCGCTGGCGCTGGCGGCACCTCGAGCGTGGGGTTTTCGATTGCAGCCGTCGGTGCAGGGACCATCGGCGACGCCGTCACCACGGTTTTGGTTGTGACGCGCTTCGCTGGCGTTGGCTTGGGCGGTTCAGACTTCGAGAGCCCGAGCAGCTCGGCCACGTGCTGATAAACGGCACCCGGGCGCCCGATGGTGCCAAACGCGGTGGCCGCCGCAAAACACGCCGCCAGCGGGAGCGCGAACGCCAACTTGAGCCGCCGACGTTGCGTCGTGCGTTGCAGGCCGCTCATCACGCGAGCGCGCGTAAAGCGCGCCGCCGAGTCCGCCTCGCTGGACTCGTCGCGCAGCGCTTGCGCGGCTCGGCGTAGCAAGTCATCCGTCATCGGAAGCCCTCGCGTTCGAGCTCGGTGCGCAGCTTTTTCTTGGCGTGAAACAGTCGCGTGCGCATGGTCCCCTCAGGGACGCCCGCGATGCGAGCTGCGTCCACCGAGGTGCGCTCCTCCACCTCGCACAACACGAACGCAACGCGCTGATCGAGCGGCAAGCTGTCGAGCGCCCGGGACAGCGCGCGCGCGAGTTGCTTTTGCTGCGTCGCCTGCTCGGGGCTGTGATTCTCCGGCAGCGGTTCGCGCTCGAGCTTGCCGAAGGCCGCACGGCGGCGCGCAGCCCCGCGCACATGGTGGCGCGCATAGTTGACGGCGATCGAGATCAGGAATGTCCTGAGTGACGATTGTCCGCGGAAGTTCCGAGCCGCTTTGGGCAGTGAGACGAACACTTCGTGCACCAAGTCTTCCGCTGCCTCCGGCTCTCCAACCAGCCTGCGCGCAAAGGCGCGCACGGCGGCATGATGAGCATCGTACACCTCTCCGACGGCAGCGCGCTCGGCTCGTGCTAGGCGCGCGACGAGTTCGAGCTCGGCGTCTGCGGCGTTCTCGAAAGAGGCAGGAGGTGCAAGCAAGGCTGTACTCGCAGACATAGCCCAATCCCACGCAGAAGGTGCGACTCGGGGAGACATGGGGAATGGGCTGGTTTGCGGAGACACGCCAAACCTGAGTGCCCGGCGGGCGAGCGTTCGTTCAAGGTGCGCGGACGTTTATTCTAGGCGCCTGAAATTGCTTCAAAAAGTGGCTTTGGGGCGACGACCTCCGAGCCCGACGACAAGGTTCCCGTGTAGGCTCCGCACGCGATGGCAACCGACTCCGAGATACTGGCCGAAGTACCCCTCTTTTCGCAGCTGTCCCCGGCGGAGCGCGTCCTCTTGGCGGAACGTTTGGACAGCATCAGTGTCCCCGCGAAGACTCTGATGTTCAATCACGGCGACCCGGGAGGGACGCTCTATGTCGTTCGCTCGGGCGAGGTGGAGCTGTTCTTCAAGAACGATACCGGTGAGCGAATCATCCTCGAAACGGTGGGGCCCGGGAAGTTCTTCGGCGACCTCTCGTTGCTCGATGGGGGGGCTCGAACCTCGTCCGCGCTGGTCACGCAGGACTTGGACGCACTCGAGGTCGATCGCGGCGATCTCGAAGCGCTCATCCAAGTCAGTCCCGTGGCTGCCATGCACCTTTTGGCGGCGGCAGGTGAGCGGCTGCGTCATACGGTGACGCTGCTCCGCCACACTGCCTCGCGCAACCCCAACGTCGAAACCGAGGACAACCGAACCGGCGTGATGAAGGTAGCCGATTGGATCTCCGAATTTAGCGGCAGCTTGCCGTTCCTGTTCATTCACGTCGGACTGTTTGCGATTTGGATCGGTTTGAACGCGGGCCCGCTCGCGAAAACGGCAGTGGGAGGCTGGGATCCGTTCCCGTTCGGGCTGCTGACGATGGTGGTTTCGCTCGAGGCCATCATCCTTTCGGTGTTCGTGCTGCTCAGTCAAAACCGGCAGGTTGCGCGCGAACGCGTGCGCAACGACATCGAGTACGAGGTGAATCTGAAGGCGGAGCTCGAGATCGCACACATGCACGAGAAGGTGGACAACATGTACGCGGCGATCATGTCGCGCATCGATCGCGAAGGGTCTCTGCGCGCGCCAGCGTCGTCGGCAGCTCCGATAGGGACGACGGAACCGCCCAAGCCAGCAAAGCCGTAGCGCGCACGCGTTCCGCGAAGTGCCGCCTAGAAGATGGCGACTCCCGCGAACACCTCGGGCTCGGTTTGATTGAGGCCGACTCCGTGCACACCGCGGCGCGCACCGCCCCCGACGAATGGTTCGAAGAACGGCAGCAGCGCGAAGCTCAGGCGAACCTGGGCGTGAACGTCGGTCCGCTTGGGCGCGCTGTTGTTGGCGTTGGCGTCGTCAGTGACGCTGACGCGCGCGCCCGGCTCGATGGCGAACTTACCGAGCGGCAGGTGTGCGCCGAGGCCGCCGAAGGCTGAGTACTCCCGATTCGAAAGCGGAGAGCCGATTCCGAGCTCGGAGTATGCGTAGCCGGTGCGAAACTTCACGCCCAGGTTGGCGGGCGAGAGATTGCTGCTGAACGCCTCGAGCTGGGTGTCGCCGTTTCTAGCGAAGTTTGCCAGGCCAAGCTGCAACCCGTCGAGCTCGCCCGCCACATTGACGAGGCCGATTTGCACGCCGCGCACGTTGCCGCCCACGTTGACGAGCCCGAGCGAGACCCCGTCGAGCTCGCCAGTCACGTTGGCGACCGAAGCAACGCTGAGCCCCTGGAACGATCGGCTGCGCGCGGCCACGCCACTCAAGCCGATCCCGCGCGTGCGTTGGCTCGCGTGAAATACGCCGGAGATGAGCAGGCCGTCGAGATCACCCCTGACCAGCGAGACCAGCCCCGAAAGTTCCATTCCACGCACGTCGTGAGCGAGGCCGAAGATCCCGCTCACGCTCGCACCCTGGAGGTCACCGTCAATGGTCACGAGGCCACCGCCCGTCAGGCCCAGGGCGGGGCCGGGGTGATAGAGCACTAGCCCCGAGCTTGCGATGCCCTGGAGGGACCCGCGCCCTTCACTGTAGAAGGCGCTTGCTTGAAGGCCGCGGAGTGGTCCAGTCACGCGCGTGAAGCCCATGCCGTAGACCGCCCCATCCACTTGGTGCTCGACCGTGATGCCACCGAGGGCGAGGCCCATTCCCTGAATCGCTCCGACGCGGCCGTGAAGCAGTGAAAGCTCTAGCGCGAGCACGCGCTTTTCACTATCGGGCAACAACGCAATTGGATGCAGCAGTGAGGCGTTCACGCCCGGCCGATCGGAGTGCAGCCGAAGCTCCTCGGGGCGGGGCGGTGCCGGTTTCTTCGGTAAAGCGGCTGGTTTTGGTGGCGGCGCAGCTGCGATGGTAGCGGGAGCGCTGGCCTCGTTTGGCGCGGCCTTCGGGGTCAATGAAGCGAGTAGCTCCGCTGCTTCATCGCGGCTCAGATTGCCGGCCATCAGCGCGATGACTTCCTCTGCGCGTTCGGCTTGAGTTGGCAGATCGACCGTGCGCTCCAGCACTTCCCCCGCGGGACTCGTGTAGGCCACGTTGAGCCGTGCGTCTGAAAGCACGCTCACGCGCAGCGTCGCATCGGCGTTGTCGGCGAGCGACACGCTGACGCCAAGCTCACGCGCGATCGCCGCACGAATTCGCTCGCGATCGAGCGTGCTCGCGCCGACGTTGACGAAGAGGGTCAGGGCAGGCGCGGACGCCGTTGCGACGGTCGTCGAGGGCGCAGCCGGCGGAGAGGCGGCGCCCGCTGGCGCCTGCGCGGTCGGTGGAGCGGCGGGAGTCGTGGCAGGCGGGCTGAAGGTCGCGTCGTTGGCTCTCACCCGCGTCGGGGCGAGAAGGATGAGGGCGCTGCAGGCGACAGCGAACCACGCGGTCCAGACGCGCTCCCGCAGGGCGCGGGGCGCGAGGGCCTTGGCTGGGCGTTCAGGGCGGTTCGTCACGGCTCAACCACGAAGTGGCACGTATAGCGAATCTCGGTGGCGACGGGGCGACCCGAATGGTCGCGAGGCGCCGACCAGCGTGAGGCTTGTAGCGTGCGGCGACACGCGTCGCCGAAGCCCGCGAAGCTTTCGCTCTCGACTTGGGTGCGGCGCACGCTGCCATCCGGGTCGATTCGTGCCCGCACGCGGGCGCTGCCACCGATGCCGCGCAGTTTGGCTTCCGCCGGATAGTTGGCGCGCAGCGAGCCTTCCAGCGCCGGAGGCACCGGGCGCGAGGAGAGATCCGCCGCAGCGACGAGCTCTGGCAGCATCGGGTTCGGCGCGCTCGACGGGCGCGCTTGGGGTGCCGGCGCGGCGGCTGCTCGCTGGCCATTGCCGATCGGCCCTGCGAAGGCTTGGCCGTTGCCGAGCGCCATCGAGAATCCGGAATTCGAGTCGTTGGTGAGGGTCACGCCGCTGAGGTCGAGCGGTGCGCTCGCCGGGTGCGCCTCGGGCGGCGCTTGCGGGTGTGACGCCATTTTCTCTACGGAAGCGGGTGCGGCGCGCTGAGTCGAGGGGAGAGGTAGCGTTTTCACGATTTGGGGCTCCGGGGCTTGTGCGGGCTCGGGCGTGCGATCGGGTTCGCTGCGCGGCGCTGGGGATAGCTCGAGGGTCACTTCGCTGGCGATGCTCAGCGTGGCAGCGCGCGCTGGCGCCAACGACAGCGAGGCGTAGGCCACGCCGTGGAGCGCCAAGCTCGAGGAGAACGCCCAAATCAGCCAGGGAAAGGAGGGCCAACGCATGAGAGCCTCAGCGGGCAGCGGGGGTGAGGTCATCGGGATTGACGTTGATTCCGAAGCGCACGATGTGCTCTTGGCGAAGCAGATCCATCACGTGGACGACTTCGCGATGGGGCACGCTGCCATCGGCGGCGATGACGGCGCGGATGTCTCGGTTGCGTCGCTGCGCCACGCGCAAGCGCTCGCGCAGCACGCCTTCGTCCACGCGCGTTCCATCCAGATAGAGGGCGCCCTGCTTGTCGAGGCTGAGCGCGAGGGGCGCCTGCGCGGCTTCGCCGGTCTTGCCGGCTGGCAGATCGAGCGGGATAGAGCGCGAGGCGATATACGTTGCAGTGACCATCATCACGACCAGCAGCACTAGCACCACGTCGACCAACGGCGTCACGTTGATCCCCGAGATCGGTTCGTCGGCGCTCGAGAAGGATTGCGCCATGACTTACTCCGCCGCGCTCGCTACGGGTTCCGCTTTGCGAAACGCCAAGACTTCGTGACTGAGCGCACCCGCCTGAGCCAGGCGCGCGCGAATCACCCGCTGATACAAGTTGAAGAAAGCCACCGCGGGCAGCGCGACCATCAGCCCAATCGCGGTCGCCACCAGGGCCTCGCCGATTTCTGCCATCAGCCCGGCGGACACTTGGCCGCTCGAGTGCTCGAGCTCGCGAAACGCACGCACGATGCCGATCACTGTGCCGAGCAGGCCGATGAAGGGCGCGTTGTTGCCCAGCGTCCCGAGCAGAGCGAGGTTCTTTTCCATGGTGAGCCGGACGAGCTCGGTTTCGCCCAGGATGCGCTCCTCAGCGCTGGCAACGCCGTCGGCGTTCAGACCGGCAGCGGCGACGCGCGCTTCGAAGCTCGGGCTCTCTTCGAGCTTGCGGCGCGCGGCCCCGGAATCGCCCCGCCCCAGCAATTTTCGTAAGTCATCGCGCAAACGAACGATGTCATCGCGCGACGACAAGAAGAGCACGGCGCGTTCGATGGCGACCGCGACTGCGACCACCGATAGCAAAATGAGCAGCCAGAGCACCCAGCTTGCTCCGAATTGAGCCAGAGAAGTAATGCGATTCAAGACGTCCATGAGCGTTTCCTTTGCCTGATGAGGTTGAGAGTTGGCCGCGAAAGGCTGGATTCATGCCGAGCGAGCTACGCGAACCTTCACGGCAAAAGGCAGATCGCGCGTTCGGTGAAGTCGCTGCCGCCGCGCAGATCGCGCACGACGAACCAGAAGCGCACCAAGAGTCCGTCGCTCGGCGCGCTCTTGGGTGGCTGCCAGGCGACGCGCGCGGCAGCACGCTCATCGCCCGGTAGGATTTCAGAGAACGGCGCTTCGAGTTCGCCCGCGCTCGTGAAGTGCGAGATGCGGAGTTCTTCTCGGGTCGGATCTTCCGGGTTGGTTTGCGCGAGCGCTTCGCGCGAGCTCTCCGCGAGCGCGATACCGAGCTCCACTTTTCCCGCAGCGCGCGACAGTTCGGGGAGCCCAAAGCCTTGGCAGCCTGAGCTTGGTGCCGAAGCCGTGGGCCACGTGGCCTCGCCCAGGGTGATCGAGTCGGGCCCGAAGTTCGGGTTCTGATTGGCATCGCTCGAAGTCGTGACGGAGAAGTCGAGGCTCACGGGGAGCTCTTCCCCCCCATTGCAGGCTGCGCCGCCGTTCGAGGGGTTACCGTTGCCGTTCGCGCACAAGCTGCCGAGAATGGTGAGGCGCGGACTCGCGGTGGTGTCGAAATCAGCTGGAACGCTGAAGTCGAAGCTGGGCAAGGCGAGCGCGTCAGCGGCGCTCGTTGCGAAGACGGGCCCTCCGCAGTGCAAGAGCCCACGCACTTCGCTGGTGCCTTGGCACGCCGACAGCTTGAAGCCGCTCGGAACGTCGCCGTCCGGCGCGGCGACCAGCCATTTGACATGCACGAGTTCGCCGGGAGCTGGGCTCGCCCGCCCGGGGTCGCCGTCGACCTCGACGCGCGCGGCGAGCGGGCGCGGCTCCTCGATGCGGTCGACGGACTTCAATGGATCGGCGCACGCATTGAGCGCTAGCGCGAGCGGCAGCAGGGTCAGACCTTTGAGCATCACAGCTCTCCTTTGAGGCCGATGTTCGGCAGCAGCGGAAGGCCGGAGACCGCTTCGCTCTTCTTGTAGTCGAAGCTGTAGTTCCTGCCTTCGTAGTTGGTCGCGTTGTACGCGTTTTGCAGATCGAGATAAGTCGAAAGCTTGATGGGGCCCGCTCGAAACGCCTTCTCCACGCGCAGGTCGAGCTGCTGAAACGCGGGGCCGCGCGTGCTGCCTACGGCGCCGTAGACCGGCACATAGACGCCGCTGCGCGCGTCGTAAACGCTCGCGACCACCGGCGTCGATGGATTGCCGCTCACGAGCCGAAAACGAGCCCCGACTTCCCAGCCTTTGCCGAGGCCTTGGCTCAGCACCAGCGACAGAATGTGAGTTTGGTCTCGATCGAACAGACGAAGCGGGCCGCCGTGGTCGCTGCGTTCGCTACGCGACAGCGTGTAGGCGAGGTAACCGACGCCGTTCGAGGCCCAGTGACCCTCGGCCGAAAGCTCGGCCCCGTAGATGCGCCCGCGCCCGGTGTTCTCGAAGCGCGGCGGCGCGCTGTCTACTGTCGAGACGATGACGTCGTAGAGCCGTTTGTAGAAGCCTTCAAGGCCGAATTTCGCGTGCTCGCCGAGTCGCTGTTCGATTCCCGCGCTGGTCTGCAGTGCGCGATACGGATCGATCTCGGGATTGCCGACTCCGCGAACGCCTTGCCACCACTCAGGCGCCTGCGTGAACCGGCCGACGCCCGCCTTCAGCGTCGTGCCCGCCACGACTTCGTAGCGAGCCGCGAGTCGCGGATCGATCTCGGCCTGCTGGATGTCGCCGAAATAGTCGAGTCTGGCGCCAGGTAAGAGCAGCAAGCCCTGAACCGGCTGATAGCCAAGCTCGACGTAGGCGGCCGGGCGCACCACGCGGATGTGGTCGTCATGAGCGGTAACCACGTGTTGCGTTGCGAGCGGCGAATTCTGCGTGGGATCGCCCTCGGTCTGACCCGGCGCGGGCCCGCGGTACTCGCCAGCAATGAACCAAGAAAAGAGCTCGGCGCCGGCCGAGAAGCGCAGCGTGCGCGTGAGCTCGACGCCCGTCTCGGCGCGGCCGTGAAGTTCGTAGCCGCCGAAGGTTTGCGTCAAGGGCCCGAAGTGCGCCTGCTGGTCGGTGCGGCCGAAGGTGGCGCTGAGCGCGCCGCTCGGACCTTGGTTGGGGTGGCTTTCGAGTTCGAGCCCCAGGCGATGATACGCGATGGTCGCGTTCACGTTGCCGCTCAGCGTGGGATCGGTATCCGGCGGGTGCGCGAAGAAGAACTTGAGCGCATCGCGCGCGCCATAGCCCAAAACGCGGACGCGCGTAGTTTCGCTCAACTTATGGAAGCCGATCAGTTGATAGTCGTAGTAAACCGGAGCCGCGACTACGGAGTAGGCATCCTTCGGCACGAACTTGTCGAAGATGAAGTCGATGTTGCTGCGGCGAGCAGCGATGGCGAGCCCCGAGCGCTCACCGAGCGGCGTCTCGACGTACAGCGCACTGTCGATCAGATTGAGATCGAGCGCTGCTCGCAGCCGCCGACTCTCCGGGTCCCGCGCTCGGACTTCAATGGCGCCGCCGGCCACCCGCCCGTAGCGCACCGAGAAGTTCCCCGGATAAAACTCGAGCTTGTCGACCAGGCGCGGGCTCAAGAAGCTCGTGAGGCCGCCGAAGTGATAAAGAAACGGGACTGGCGTTCCGTTGAAGAACGTTTGGCTCTCGTTGCCTGCGGCGCCGCGCAAGATCGGCGTACCGTCGGCGAGCGAGGTGCGCGCCACACCGGGCATGATCTCGATCGCGCGCAGCACGTCGCCGCGCGTGCCGGGGACACGCGAGATCGTTTCCGGATCGACCGTGTGGCGAGTGACTTCGCGCGGGGGCGCTTCGACGGCGGCGGTGGCCTCGTATTCGTCGAGGGGCGCGCTCGGGGAGGCAGCTTCAGGGGCAGAGACGGCGGGAGGCGCTGAGCCAGCAGCAGCGGTG
>JAEUAF010000386.1 GCA_019695485.1 Sorangium sp. | reverse complement strand
GCCGTTGCCGGGTTCGCCGCCCCCGCCGCTCGCACCGCCCGCACCCAGCGAAGGGCAGGCGCCACTCGGTTCGCAGCCCCAGACCAGCTTGCTGTCGAGGTACACCGTGATCTTGTCGTTCGGCGCGCGCGCCGTCGCGCTCGCATCGAATGACCAGTCATCGCTCTGGTCGAACTGACCGCCCACCGCTTCCAAGCGCACCTGGAACTCACTGGCGCTGAGATCGGTGCCCTTCGCAAGCGTGTTTCCGCTGAACGTCACCTCGGCGTAGCTATTCGCGCCATCGTCCACGAAGCGAATGGCTTCCGAGGCGATGTTGCCGCCGTGATAGTCCGCGTGCGGATCGACACTGCCGACCTCCGAGGTCATCCAATAGCGCACGCTCACGTTGGCGAGCGGCAGCGCAGTCGCCGCCTTGTTCTCGAGGAACAGCCGCATGAAGATCTTCGAACTCGTCGCGCTCGTCTGATCGGTCTGGTAGTAGAGAATCACGTTGGCGCTATCGAGCACCGAAGGCGGCACGGCGCTCGCGCCGGCGACGCCGCCCGTGCTGACGACGGTGCCGCCGCCCAGGCTCGTCAGCGCGCCGCCGTTTGCGGGCGCGATCTCGCTGCCACCCGTCGAGGACGCTGTCCCCGCAATGCTCGCCTTGCCACCGCTGCCGGTCGCCAACTTGCCGCCGCTGCCGCTCCCCGCTCGCCCACCACTGCCCGTTGGTGTCGCCCGGTTGGGGTCTTCGCTGGTGGCGCAGGCCCAAAGGACAAGCGTCAGCGCACCGGGAAGTAAGATCCTTCTCGAAAAGCTCATTACGTTAAGCGCTCCTGGACGCTCAGAAGATATCCGTCCGAAAGGAAAAAATCTAGCAAAGGCGCCACACTTGGCAGACCCGCCCCGATCGACATCATCGAGAGCGCGGCACCGAGCGCTGCCAATGGGGAGTCGGGCTGCCCCTAACTGAGACGACGCGTGGCGCGACCGGGCGTGCTCGCCTGCGGCTGTGCTGCCCGGGCCCCGCCAAGCGTCGGGCATTCGCCCGCCGCGGGGGGCCATCAGCGAAGGCGCGCCTCACTCGAACTCGAGGTATTCGGACTTGATGCGCTTCTTGCCGATGCGCTCGAAGCGCGCGACCACAATCGGCGACTCACCCGGCTCGATCGACTCCACGATTCCGCGCCCGAATTGCTTGTGTACGACACCGGAGCCAGGTCGCACCACGATCTCGATGCCGTCGTGCGTGAAGCTCGCGGGTTCGTCGCGTTCCACGATACGCGTACCAGGCGCCAGCGACGGACGCTGTGGCGGCCGCCCAGCGCCCCGCTGATAGCCGCCGGAGTGGCCGTAGCTCCCGTAGTTCCCGGAATATCACGAGTTCGAGCTCGAGCGGTAGACCGAGGTCGGGCTCTGTGTCGCGCCTTCGCGCAGCACCACATCCTCGGGCAAGTCGTCGAGGAAACGCGAGGCCGAGAGGTAGTGGGTGCGCCCGAACAACTGACGCGTCGAGGTGTGCGTGATGACGAGTCGCTTGCGCGCGCGGGTGATGGCCACATAGGCGAGGCGCCGCTCTTCGTCGAGCTCTTCCTCCGATTCGCCGTGCGACTGATCCACACCCTTGTAGGGGAAAATCGACTCCTCCATGCCGGTCAGGAACACGCTGTCAAATTCGAGCCCTTTGGCGCCGTGCACGGTCATCAGCGCGACGAGCTTGGCATCTTGCATGGTGTCGACGCTCGCGATGAGCGACACACGTTCGAGGTAGTTCGAGATGCTCGGCACTTCGCCGCGCGCCTCGGCTTCGTCCTCGTAGTCTTGAATGGCGCCGACGAGCTCTTCCAAGTTTCCGAGCCGCGCGTCGGCCTCGGCGCTGTCCTCTTCACGCAGCGTTTTTTCGTAGCCGCTCGCTTGCAGAACTTGGCGCGCGAGCTCGGCGGGCCCCGTGCTCTCGGCCTTCTGTGAAAGGCCCGAGATGAGCTCGGCGAAGGCGGCGAGCTTCTTTTTCGGTCCCGCGCCGAGCTCCTCGCTCTTCAACAAGCGCTTCATCGCCTCGAACGCGCTGATCGTGTTCTCTTGCGCCACGGCGAGGATCTTGTCGACGGTCTTGTCGCCGATGCCGCGCGTGGGCACGTTGATGATGCGCAGCAGATCGGTGTCGCTGCGCGGGTTCATTATGAAGCGCAAATAGCTCAGCAGGTCTTTGACCTCGGCGCGCTCGAAGAACTTCATCCCACCGATGATCTGGTAGGGAATGTTCAGGTTGCGGAGCGACTCTTCCAGCGCGCGTGACTGCGCGTGCACGCGGTAAAACACGGCGATCTGATCGGCGGCGGTGCCACGCCCGAGCTCGCCGCGGATCGAGCCTGCCACGAAGCTTGCCTCCTCACGCTCGTCCGACACCGCGCGCACCCGCACGCGGTCGCCCGCGCTGGCGGCTGTCCACAACACCTTCGGCTCGCGATCGCGCGCCGGTTGAATCACACCGAGCGCGGCCTCCACGATGTTCTTGGTCGAACGGTAGTTTTGCTCGAGCTTGACCACGCGCGCTTCGGGGAAGTCCCTGCGAAAGTTTCGGATCAGGCGCACGTCGGCGCCGCGCCAACGATAAATCGACTGATCGTCGTCACCCACCACGCACAGGTTCTGCGTGTTGGCGCTGAGCGCGTGGACTAGGCGGTACTGGATCAGGTTGGTGTCCTGGAACTCATCGACCAACACGTAAGAGAAGCGTCCGCGCAGCTCTTCTCCGTCCGCGCCATCGCTCTCGGCGATGCGCGACACGAACAGCAACAGGTCGTCGAAGTCGACGGCGTCGGAACGCAGCAGCGCCGCCTGATAGCGCTCGTAGACGTCGGCCAACGTGGTGTCGAGCCGGCTCGAGTTCTTGGTGGCCACGGGGTCGTGCCCCTCGCGCTTTTCGCGGCTGATCAGCGACAGCACGAGCTTCGGCGGGTAGCCGCTCTCGGACAGACCCATGTCCTTCATGACGCGCAGGAGCAGCGCGCGCTGGTCCGCGTCGTCGTAAATCACGTAGTTCTTGCTGAGGCCCACGCTCGCGTGGTGCCGACGCAGCAGCCGCGCGCACACCGAGTGAAAGGTGCCCACCCACAGATCACGCGTGATCTCGGCGCCCGCCAGGCGTTCGATGCGCTCGCGCATCTCGCCGGCGGCCTTGTTGGTGAAGGTCACCGCCAAAATGCGATACGGGGGCACCCGCTCACTGGCGAGCAGGTTGGCGATGCGATAGGTGATGGTCCGCGTCTTGCCGCTGCCCGCGCCTGCGAACACGATCATGGGTCCCGCGACGTGGGAAACGGCTTCGCGTTGCGGCTCGTTGAGCTCGGACATCTTCCTCGGCGTATGACATCGGACGACTCTCGGCAACGTGGGAGCTCCGGGGCTTTCGGGTCCACGGGGAACTGGCGGCGTTTGCGCATTTTTGGGGGGGCTCGCCCGAGGCCCGCGCTCGAAGTGGCCTGGCGCGTCGAGTTGCCCGCGGAGCCCGTGCTGTTGCCGAGCGACTGCGCTTGTTGCGGTGCGGCCGCGCTCCACGCGGAAGCCATTGTGTTCGGCGCGCGGAGCCTCCTGGTGCGCTACTGCGACCCCTGCGCGTCGCACGTCGCCCGTGAGTCGACGCGACGGCTCGCGACGCGCATCGCGTTGCTATTGCTCGCCTTGTCGTTCGCCTCGGCGCTGCCCATTTTCCTGCCGTGGCTCTCGCTCTTTGGCGCCGTGAGCTCGGTCGTGCTCGCGGTAGGCGTGCCCTTGCTCTTGGGCCGCCTGCCGCGGCGGGTCGAACTCGGTCATGCCGGGTCGGGTCCCTCCGTGCTGTTCGCCGGCCCGACCGCGCTGATTTGCCGGCGCCGAGACTATGCGGAGGCTGTCGCGCGTGGGGTGGCCGCCGCACCTGTGGGGGTGTCTCTGCCACGCCGCGCGCCGTTTTTCGAGCTGTCGGTTGGGCTGGCCGCCGCGTTCGTGGTTACGCCGTTTGCATTCGCTTTTCAGCATCCGGTGCTACGAGCCATCAACCTGTCGGATGTTCCGCTCGAGCTTTTGGTCGATGGGCGGCGTCTCGGGCGGGTCGAGCCTTCGAGCGGCGAAAGCCCGTTCGCCGGGCTTTCGGTGCGCGTGCCAGCTGGGCGTCGCACGCTGCTCGGCCTCACGGCGGATGGCGAACCGCGCTACCGAGCGGAAGTCGAGCTCGCAGCGGGCGCCCGCCACTTGTTCGCTTTGGGCTCGGAAGACACCTGCTTTTGGATTGAAACCGTTGGCTATGGTCGCGAGGGGCGGCCGACGGACTACGAGCCGCTCGCTGGGAGTACGCGCTTTTGGGTGATCCCTGACGACGTGCACGGCTGGTTTCGCCCTGCGCCGCAGACGAGCGAAGGCGAGCGATCGACCGGCGGCAGCGCTCGCGTGCTCCGTCAGGGCCCCTGCGCCACCGCGCCACACTAAGTCCACTCCCACGTGCCCGTGCCCGTGCCCGTGCCCGTGCCCGTGCCCGGGAACGCCCTAGCCTCCACGCGAAGCA
>JAEUAF010000232.1 GCA_019695485.1 Sorangium sp. | reverse complement strand
CGGGCCGCGGTGCCGGGCATGGGTGGGCCCGTCGTCGGCTTTGCTTAGGCGGTGTTCGGGGCGTTGCTAGCCTTCTTGGTGCTGTGGTTTCGCGGCGACGCGCTGCCGCGACGCGAGCACTGGGGCGCGCTGGTTCGCGTCGCACTCGGCGTTGTCATCGGCTTTCCGGTGCTGTCGGCCTTTGCGCTGCGCACCGCGCCCGCGTCTCATGCGCAAGTGTTCGTCGGCCTGAGTCCACTCGCGACCGCGATCGCGGCCACCGTTCTGGGCGGCGAACGGCCGCCGCGCGCGTTCTGGGGCGCGGCCTTGGGGGGCGCCGCTGCGATTCTCGGCTTCGGCCTGCTGCACGCCGGCGCGGGGCTCGGGCGCGCCGACCTGCTGCTCCTGCTCGCCGTCGCGGCGGTGGGATTTGGCTACGCCGAAGGCGGGCGCTTGGCCCGAAAGATCGGTGGCCTCTCGGTCGTGTCGTGGGCGCTCGTGGCGGCGCTGCCGCTGACGCTCCCGGTCACTCTGCTGTCGCTCAGCGACGGGGCGCTTGGCGCGGCGAGTCCCCGCGCCTGGCTTGGCTTCGCGTATGTCTCGGTGGTGAGCATGTTTCTGGCGTTTCTCGCCTGGTACCACGGACTGTCGCTCGGCAGCGTCGCGCGCACCAGTCAGGTTCAGCTGCTGATGCCGGTGCTCGGCGTGTGCTGGGCAGCGCTGTTGCTCGGCGAGAAGGTCGACGCCTGGACTTTGCTTGCTGGCGTGCTCGTCGGAGGCTTCGTGTTTCTATCCAATCGACAGTCGCAAGCGGCGCGGCGCGCGCCCGAAAGCCCTGCGCTCAGTGCTGCGCTTT
Organism: Sorangium sp.; assembly: GCA_019695485.1. Classification (GTDB taxonomy): domain Bacteria; phylum Myxococcota_A; class Polyangia; order Polyangiales; family Polyangiaceae; genus PMG-095. The sequence continues at coordinate 10,178 of JAEUAF010000232.1, read as the reverse complement.
GGGTAAAACGATCGTTTCGCTCGGGGCGTTGAAGTTCGGGCGCGGGTGACTCTTCGCGGCGTCCAGCGCTTTGCCGAGTTCGCTGCCGCTGCGCAAGCAGGCGTAGCAATCACTGAGCCCCAAGAAACCGCAACCGCGGCGATCGGAGAGACGCGCCAAGGTGCTGAGCGAGCGTTCGTCGACGTCGCGAGCGATGTCCGGCATGAGCTGCTTGAGCTCCGAACACTTGGGTTTCTTCATCGCCGCTTGCAGCAGCAGCAAAGCGCGCAGGGCCGAGGAAACGTGCGCCTTCGCCGGCTCTTCGTCGAGCAGGGCGCGCGCGCGATTCGAGGCGCCGGCCGCGCTGGTCTTACCCTTTTCCCAGACGTCGAACAGGAGATCGGCGCCCGCGGGTCCGAGTGACTGCGCGGCGAGCTGCATGGCGTCTTCCCCCACGTCGAGCCGCTCCGCCAAGCGGCGGATATCGGAAAGCACGCGCTGGTCGCTGCCAATTTCGCGGTGCTGGGCGATGCCGGCCGCGTAAATCGCGAGGCATTGCTTGGCGTCCTCTTGAAGGCAAAAGCCGTGGCCCAGCGCGCGCCACTCAATCAACGAGCGCTTGCGCTCGGGTCGCGCCAAGAGCGCCGTGAGCGCGTTGGCATCCCCATTCTCGGCCTGGGACACCAAGGTAAGCACGTCTGGGTCCTGAGGGCGTGGCGGGAGCGCTGCCGCTTCTGGCGGGCCGCCGTGACTCACGGCGACGAGCGCAGCGGCCAAGCCGAGCGCCACGAACAGCAAGAGCGCGAGGCCGAGCACCGCTCCGAGGGGCACCGCGTACGGCCCCACGCGCAGCCGTCGTTCGAGGCCAAGCCGCGCGCTCCACGCCAAGAGCACGCGGTACGGTTCGCGCGCCAGCGCCGGCAGCGCGAGCGCAGTGCGGCCGTCAACTTGGACCCGCGAGCGAGTGGCTGGCAATACTGTGCCGGTGGGCGTCCCTGAATTCGGCGCCGCGCCTACTGAGCTTGCCGGACCCGCGTTGTGCAACAGGACATCGATCTGATCACGCACGCTGGTGGCTGTTTGCAGCCGCTCCGCCGGATCTTTGCGGAGCAATTTGGCCACGAGCTCCTTGATGCCGTCCGACAATGATTCGGGCAGCGGGGGCGGCTCCATCGTGATTTGGCGAGTCAGAACCGCCACCAAATCTTCGTGCCGAAACGGCGAGACGCCGCTCACCATCTCGTAAAGGATCAGGCCGAGTGCGTACAAATCCGTGCGGGCGTCCACCTCGAGCCCGCGCGCTTGCTCGGGTGACATGTACTCCGGGGTGCCGAACACCACGCCCATTTGCGTGAGCGGCTGATCGCTGGTCGCCTCGAGTTGCACTTTGGCTATGCCAAAGTCGAGCACCTTCACGAACTCGCTCGTACTCTCGCGTTCCACGAGCATCACATTGTCCGGCTTCAAGTCGCGGTGCACGATGCCCGCCGCGTGTGCGGCGGAAAGCGCCTCGGCGATTTGCCGAGCGATGCGCAGCGCGCGCCCTTCTTCGAACGCACCATCCTTCTTGATGCGTTGCGCCAGGCTGTCGCCTTCGATGAACTCCAGCGCTAGGTAGAACGAGCCGTTCTCCAGGCTGCCGAAGTCGGTCGCCGCGGCTACGTTAGGATGTTCGATGCGGGCCGCGGCCACGGCTTCGCGTTCGAAGCGCGCTACGACCTCGGGCATGCTGGTCATTTCGCGGTGCAGCACCTTCACCGCGACAGCTTTGCGCATGTGCACGTGTTCGGCTCGGTACACCGCGCCCATGCCGCCCGCGCCCAGCAACGACACGATGCGGTAGCGCCCAGCAAGGACGCTACCGACGAGGTCGTCGGCACCAGGTTCGGTTTCGGAAGGCTCGCTCACTAGCCCCATTCTGTGGGGCCTCGGCGCGAGCGTCGAGTGCTGAAACGCTGGCGCGGCGGCCGGCGAGCCGCGGAGTGGGAGATTCGGTCACACCAGGGCGTTTATGCGCGAGGCGGGAGCAAGCGTGGTTTTCCGTTCGCGCTCGGGCCGGCGTTGACGCCTCGGTGGAGCACGATGGTGCGGCCTGCGGCGCGACCTTCAGCGTAGGCTGTTCGATCGCCATGGGCTCTGTAGCTCGTGTGGCGGACCCGCGGATGGCGCTCGCGCAAGAACTTCGAGAGCTCCGGATCACCGAGCCAAATCAGGCCCTCCTTATTGCGCGTGCGTTGCTCCTGCGCGAGTTTGTCGCGAAACCCGCTCATCACCCCTGACAGATAGCTGTGGTGTCCGCTGTCGTGGTTGAGCTTCTGGCGACGCTTGTGCTCGCGCCACAGGCGCGTCGCCGTGTGATTCAAGAAAGCATGCACGTACTCGGCGAGTTCGACATTGGCGAGCGACCCGCACACCTCGAGGACCGTGCCGCGTCGGCCCTCCAGAGCGCGCCACACCGGCACCCAGATCACGTTGACGAAAAAGAATTCGCCTAGGACTGCCGCCAAAATCCGCTGGCTTTCTTGGATGCGGCCGCTCGGTTTGCCGAGGTGACGATACGTATAGCGCTGGCGAATACCGCTCGAAACGGCGTCCACGTTGTACTTGAGCATCAGGCGCTGGGCGGCGCTCATGGCGGCCTGCGCCTCGTGCTCATTGGGACTCTCCGCGAGAGCCAGCAATTTGGCGATGCGATCCAAGAGCCGCGCGTGATCGTCCGAGGTGTCGCTAGCGGTCGGTAAACCACTGGCGCGCGCGTCGAAGCCGCGCTCTTCGCACACGCGCCGGAACGCCGGGCCGTGGCTCGTTTCGTGAGTCTCCCCCAGGACTTCGTCGACGAATTGGTGGGCCATCTCGTGCTTCAGCACCTCCACGAGCGTGCCCCAACCGTGTTCGAGGAGCAGCGTGCGCGCGAGCTCGATGAGCCGGGCCGCTCCGACCCAGCGACCGAGACGACTGGTGTCGCTCACCAGCTCGAAGCCCGGATTCTTGAGCTGCCAGCGGAAGAACGTCCCGTTGAGATCGTCGTAGGTGCGCACGATCGCGGCGAGCGCCAATCGTTCGAGCTCGATCGACAGCCTTGCCGCACGCGTCATGGGCGGGCGGCAGCATATCGCGTTCGAAAGTGCTTGGGGAGCCATCCGCGATCGAGCCCAAATTGGGGGCCTCGTGCGCGGCGCGACGTTTTTGGCGCCCGGCACCCGGGCCGCGGCGACAAGGCAACGGTCAGCCTGAACGCAATCTTCGGCTTACGCGGAAGGCTGGGATGCCTGTACGCTGCCCGCGATGACCCAAGACTCGGATGCGCTTCGCTATCACTCGCAAGGCCGCCCCGGGAAGATCGAGGTGGTTTGGACCAAACCCGTCGCCTCCCAACTCGACTTGTCGAAGGCCTACTCGCCGGGTGTTGCCGCCCCGTGTCGCGAGATCGCCGCAGATCCCGACAAGGTCGACCTCTACACGGCGCGCCGGAACTTGGTGGCGGTGGTGACCAATGGGACCGCTGTGCTCGGCCTCGGCAACATCGGGCCTCGAGCTGCGAAGCCGGTGATGGAGGGCAAGGCGGTGCTCTTCAAGCGCTTCGCGGACATCGACGTGTTCGACCTCGAGCTCGACGAGCTGGATCCCGATCGCTTGGTGGAAATCGTGAGCGCCCTCGAGCCCACCTTCGGCGGCATCAACCTCGAGGACATTCGCGCTCCAGATTGTTTCGTGGTGGAGCGGGCGCTCAGGGCGCGCATGGGGATCCCTGTCTTCCACGACGACCAGCACGGCACCGCCATCATCTCCGCGGCAGCCCTGCGCAACGCGGCGGAGCTCCAGGAGAAGCGCCTCGACGAACTGATCGTGACCTGTGTCGGCGCGGGCGCTGCCGCCACCAGCTGCATGCAAATGTGGGTTCGGCTCGGCGTGAAGCGTGAGAACATCACCTTGCTCGATGTCGGCGGCGTGCTGCACATCGAGCGCCCCGACCTCGACGAATTCCGGCGCGAGTTCGCGCGACCGAAGACCGATCCGCGTCGCACGCTCGCCGAGGCCGTGGTCGACGCGGACGTCTTGATCGGGCTTTCGGTCGGCAATTTGGTGACGCCGGCCATGCTGAAGACGATGGCCAAGCGCCCGATCGTGTTTGCGTTGGCAAACCCCGATCCCGAGATTGGCTACCAGGACGCGCTGGCGGCGCGACCCGACGCCATCGTGGCCACCGGGCGCAGTGACTTTCCCAATCAGGTCAACAATGTGCTCGGCTTCCCCTATATCTTCCGCGGTGCGCTGGACGTGGGTGCGCGCACCATCAGCGAAGAAATGAAGGTGGCCGCGGCAGAGGCCATCGCGGAGCTCGCGCGCGAGGATGTCTCCGATGAAGTCTTGAGGGCCTACGGGCGGAGTCGCATGCGCTTTGGGCGCGACTACATCATTCCGAAGCCCTTCGACAACCGCGTGCTGTATTGGGTGGCACCTGCCGTGGCGCGCGCTGCGCAGGAGTCGGGCGTCGCGCGTTATCCGATCGACATCGACGCCTATCGAGAGCGCTTGGTGCGGCGCATCTCGCCAACGCGCCGGGTGCTCTGGAACATTCTCGAGATGGCGCGCAGCGCGCCCAAACGCATCGTCTACCCCGAGAGTGAGAACGACAGCATCCTGCGCGCGGCGCACCGCGTGCTCGAGGAGCGCATCGCGCAGCCCATTCTGCTGGGCCCGCCCGAGCGTATTCGCGAGCAAGCGGCGCGGCTCGGCGTCGATCTCACGGGTGCCACGCTGATCGATCCGCGCGAGAGCGAGCTGCTCGACGGCTATGTCGATGCACTCTGGCAAAAGCGTCAGCGCAAGGGCATGACCCGGCTCGGCGCCCAGAAAGAGCTGCGCCGGTCGCGTGTCGTGTTCGGCATGATGATGGTCGAGCTCGGCGACGCGGACGGCATCGTGGCTGGCGCGCGGCAGGATTACCCCGCGACGATTCGACCCGCGCTGCAGATCATCGGAGTCCGCCCGGGCGTGCGCCGTGCCGCCGGTATGTACATGGTCGTCACCAAGCTCGGGGTGCGCTTCATGGCGGACACCACCATCAACATCCAGCCCGACGCCCAGACGTTGGCGGAGATCGCGATCTTGGCTGCGGAAACCGTGCTCGAACTCGGGCTCGAGCCGCGCGTGGCGATGCTGAGCTTCTCGAATTTCGGCGACGCCCCGCACCCTGAGTCCCAGAAAGTCGCGGACGCGGTGGCAATCGTCAAGGCGCGCTGGCCGGAGCTGATGATCGACGGCGAGATGCAGGCGAACGTCGCGCTCGACGAAGAGGCACGTGCGCCGTACCCGTTCTCCAAATTGAAGGGCAACGCCAACGTCTTGATATTCCCTAACCTCGACGCCGGCAACGCGGCCTACAAGCTGCTCGCCGCGACCGGCGATGCCGACGTCGTGGGACCGATCGTGATGGGCGTAAAGAAGCCGGTAAATGTGCTGCAACAGGGGGCGAACGTGGACTCGATCGTGCACATGACCGCGATAACGGTGGCTCGCGCGTTACGCCTTGGGGGGCAGGCGAAGGAATCGCTTTCCGACCTCCACAAGCTGTCGAGCGAGAGGCCGCCGGACAGCATCGTTCCCCGCTGAATCCAGGGGGAGAGCCGCTTCCGACCCCGAACTCTGCCTCGAAATGGGGGCTCGGGCGGGCTCGGGCGAGGCCCCGGCTCGCCGACCGCGCTTGCTGCCCCACAAACCAAGCGTGGAATTGTTCGGGCCCTTCGGTTGAAGCCGTCGAAAAGTCCTCTATGCTCCGCGCGCTATGAGCGACGATTCGAGCTTCGCCCGATTGATGGAGTCCGCCGGTGCCGAGGCGGCCACTGGGCGCGCCACCCGACGTTTGCGCGCCGGCGATGTAGTCGAGGTGCCCATCATCCAAATCGCCCAAGACAGCATCTTCGTCGATGTGGGGATGCCGAGCGATGGGCGAATTGCTCGCGCTGAGCTCGAGGACAAGGACGGCACGCTGCGCGTGAAGCTCGGCGATCGCCTGCGCGTGACCGTCATCGATCCGCGGCCGGACGGGCCCGTGTTGGCCGTCTCCTTCGGGCACGGTTCGCAAATGGATGTGGGCGCGCTAGAGCTGGCGCGGACGAGCGGAACGCCGGTCGAAGCCGAAGTGACCAAGGTCATCAAAGGCGGGCTCGAAGTCTCGATCGGCAACGTGCGCGCGTTCTGCCCAGCGTCCCAGTTCGAGCTGTCTCACGTCGCCGATTTTAGCCCCTTCGTCGGGCAGAAATTCGAGTTCAAGGTGATCGACGTGCGCGACGGAGGCCGCAGCGTCGTCGTTTCGCGGCGCTCGCTGCTCGAGGATCGTCGACGCGAAGCGCTCGCGGGCGCCAAAGAGCGGCTGATCATCGGCAGCGACGTGTCCTGCACCGTGCAGGCGATCGGTCGACACGGCGCGGTCGTCGACCTCGATGGCATCGAAGGCTTCATTCATCTCTCCGAGCTTGCGCCGCATCGCATCGAGCGCGTGGAAGACGTGGTGCGCGTCGGCGAAACGGTACAGGCGCGCATTCTTTCGGTGGAGGACTCGCCGAAAGGGTTGCGCCTTCGGCTCTCGTTGCGAGCGCTAGCGTCCGCCTCGTCTCCCTCGACGAATGTGCAGAGTCCGGCGCAGCCCCCGCCCGAAGAGGTCTTGACCGGCGTCGTAACGCGGGCGGCGCAACATGGCGTGTTCGTGCAAACTCCGAGCGGTGAGGGCCTGATTCCGCTGCGCGAGCTCGGGCTGCCGCCGGGTGCCGATCATCGACGCGCTTGTCCCCCCGGCAAGGAGCTGCGCGTCGTCGTCGTGAACCGCGCGCAAGGCAAGCTCACCTTCAGCGTGACGCAGGTCGCGCGCGTCGAAGAGCGCAAGAACTACCGTGAGTTTGCGGGCACCGGACCCGCCGCCGCGTCCGGATCGCTCGGCAGCCTCGGCGACTTGTTGCGCGACAAGTTCAAGGGCAGCGCGGCGGCGGCCCCCGTCCCAGCCCCCGCGCCAGCGCTGAGCGCAGGGACAGTCGGAAGCGGCGCAGCGAGTGCGCTCGGCCCCAAAGCTCCTCTGCCGCCCGCTGCCGGATCCGGTGGCGGCGCTGCCCCGAGCGATCCGGCGTCGAACGACCGCACCGCCAAGGGCTTCACGGACGGCGTCGTTCGCAGGCGTCGCTAGGGTCTATTTCAGAGTGATTCACCGCCCGCGATTCACTTCAAACGGGCGGTGCCGGTGAGGGTCAAGTCCACGCAGCTGTACGTCACCTGGTTCGCCTGCGCGCGAGCCTGAATCATTCCGCCCCTGGCGCTGCCACACTTCTCGGCGAGCGCTTTCGCACACTCCACGGGCACGGGATTGCTGTCCGCGATCCCGTTACAGCCGGGCACGCTCTCGGTCGCGCTCCTCGTGCCCGCTCCACAGGCGAGCGCGGTGGTGTCTGACTGCGCGCCGGTGCCCACATAGAAGCCGATCCCGTACGCGCCGAGCCCGCGGCAGGCCGCCGCGGTTTTTTCCAGACACGCGGGGCTCTGCTGCTTGCCGGACCCGCAATTGTTCTGGAGTAACGAGCTGCTGACCTCGACTCGCGTGACCCCCGTGATGCAACCTACCGAATACTCGTTGTCTGCAATCTGTCCGGTGACCATGCCGGCCACGGGGTTGTTGTTGAACTGCTGACACCAGTTGGTGACCCCGACCATGCACACGGTTTGCGTGATCTGTGCGGTACTTTGGCAGGCGCCGTTCAGAGCATTCAAAGATGCTGCTGTCTTGCAGCCATTCCGGCAAAGATCGGTGTCCACCGTGTTGCCGTCCTCGCAGGATTCTCGGGGCGACTGCACGACACCGTCGCCGCAAAACTCGGTGCGGCAGGTGGCGCTACAGCCGTCGTTGTCATTGCGGTTTCCGTCATCGCACTCTTCGGCGCCCGTCTTCTTGTTGTCGCCGCAAACCTCGGCCTGGCACGACGAACTGCAGCCGTCACCGTCGTTGCGGTTGCCGTCATCGCAGGTCTCATCGGACGACACGACTCCGTCGCCGCATGCGGGACGCTTGCACTTGGTCGTACACGCGTCGGTATCGACGGCGTTGCCGTCATCGCACTCCTCGCCGGCCTGTAGGATGTTGTCACCGCAGCGCTGGGCGCGGCACGCATTGGTGCAGCCGTCCTCGTTGTTCGTGTTGCCGTCGTCGCACTCCTCGTTTGGGCGCTGAGTGAAGCTGTCGCCACACGTGGCCCGCCGACACGCATTGGTGCAGCCGTCCTCGTTGTTCGTGTTTCCGTCGTCGCATTCTTCGCCGGCCTGGGTGAAGCTATCGCCGCATTTCGGCTTCTTGCAGGCCACGGTGCAGCCGTCGGTGCTCACTGTGTTGCCGTCGTCGCACTCTTCGTTCGGCCCCATGGTGATGCCATTGCCACAGCCCGGCACTACGCACGTATTACTGCAGGCGTCGTTGTCGACGGTGTTGCCGTCATCGCAGGCTTCGCCCGCCTGCACGATATTGTCGCCGCAGGTGGGACGTTTGCAGCCATTGCTGCAAGTGTCGTTGTCGACACTATTTCCGTCGTCGCACGCTTCACCGGGGCCTTGAAACCCGTCGCCGCAGCGCGCCGATCGGCAACGAATACAGGTATCGGTGTCGACGTTGTTGCCGTCGTCGCACGCTTCGTTGGCCTGCAGGATACCGTCGCCGCAGCCGGGGAGCGTGCACTTGTTCGTGCATTGGTCGTTGTCGACGCTGTTGCCGTCGTCGCATTGCTCGGGCGGCGTGGTGACCCCGTCGCCGCAGCCGCGAGCCACGCAGCGCCCGGCCAAGCAAACCCCGTCACATGTCTGGCTTTCGAGGTGCACCAAGTCGAGACCGCACACCTTGAGCGCTCCTGTGTCGTCGCAGAAGCGAAAGCCCACGGCCATCCCCACACAGTGAGGCACGATCGGCAGACAGTTTCCCGAAAGCTCATCGCAGTTTTCCGTGGCAGAGCAGGGGGTATCGTCTTCATAGACCCCGTTTACGCAAAGCAGCCGCCGTTTTTGCGCCGCCCCAGCGCAGATGCGCAACCCGCTCTCGTCGCAGATGCCGCCGGCTCCCGTCCCCGCCGCTTCAGCCCCTTTGAAGTTGCGCTCGGTCTGACCGCACTGGCTAAATAGCAGCAGCAACGGCAGAAGGCCGATGCGTACCCCGATCTCCAGCAGAAACAGGTCACGCCCGCTCCGGTTGCTCCCGACGACTCGTCCACGGCTCATGGCCCGTTCCTCGCTCTTCGCGTTGCAGTCAGGTCGGTACCGTAGGCGAGCGCGCAACGGGGTTCTTGTACGCTTGTGCAGTCTGCGATACCCCCACGCACCGTCGGCGAGCCCCCGGCTCGGCCCGCGCCGATCCTCCCGCTGAGCCCGGCACCGCTTTCGTCAGGGCGGGAACAGTTCGCTTCACCGACGCGGGTGCCAGGTGGCCACTCATTGGGCATGCTTCGGCCGCAAAGGACCCTAGGTTTTCAAAGCCTCTGCGTTTTGCTTGGAATTGCGGGGGCATCCGGCGCGCAAACAGCCCCGCCCCAAACGCCCGAAAAGCCTGCCGTCGAACTGGGGGCGGCCGGCGACGTGCTGCTCACGCCACCCGAAATGCAGAACCAGGCGAGGGAAAGCCTGCGTGAGATGGACCGGGAAGCTCAGGTGGTGCGCCACCAGCTAGCCGACGCGCGCGCGCGGCATGACGTCGTGCGTGTGCTGTGCCTCAACGACAAGCTAAACCAGATCGACTTGGCAACGCGGACGGCCACCGATCGCACGGATACTCTGAACGCAGCGGCCAGCCAAACCGATACGGATCGCACGAAGCACGAGTTCACGGTGGTGCAAGTGTTGCGGGAGCGCGTGAAGTCACTCGTCAGCGAAGCACACCAATGCATCGGTGAGGAGGTGGGTTTCACTGGTGACTCGCGTGTTACCTTGACTGTGGGGAGTGCCGGTCCGGCCGGGGATCCATCCGAATTCCCAGCTGACCCGCTCGTGGCCCAAGTTCCACAACTTAGCAGTCCAACACTCTAGCCCCAGTAACCCGCGCGGAGCTGCGCTACGCGGGGTCAAGCTGGCCGACGAGCGAACGCTGAAGATCCGACCGGCTTGCGAAGACCACAGAGCCTTGGACAAAGCGAGCAGAACTTAGTTAGAGTCTCTGCCATGTTGGGAGCCAAGAGAGCGAT